>SKSL01000136.1 GCA_007123015.1 Natronohydrobacter sp.
GGTTTCGAATGGCGACTGGCAGGCTGCTCGATGTGTCTGGCGATGAACCCGGATCAGCTTGCCCCCGGCGAGCGCTGCGCGGCCACGTCCAACCGCAATTTCGAAGGCCGTCAGGGCCGCGGCGGGCGTACACATCTGATGTCGCCGGCCATGGCCGCAGCCGCAGCTGTCACCGGCAGATTGACCGATATCCGCGAGATGATGGCAGAACCCGCCTGATTTCATCCTTGCAAAAATATCCTGGGGTCCGGGGCAACGCCCCGGCGCTCTGGGTCAGGAGGTCCCCATGGACAAATTCACCACTCTTTCAGGCGTCGCCGCGCCCATGCCGCTGGTCAATATCGACACGGATATGATCATTCCCAAACAATTCCTGAAGACCATCCAGCGCACAGGGTTGGGCAAGAACCTGTTCGACGAAATGCGCTACGATGATCAGGGACAGGAAATCCCGGATTTCGTCCTCAACCAGCCCGCCTATCGCGAGGCGCAGATCCTTGTCACAGGTGATAATTTCGGCTGTGGCTCGTCGCGCGAACATGCGCCCTGGGCACTGGCCGATTTCGGCATCCGTGCCATCATCTCGACCAGTTATGCCGACATCTTCTACAATAACTGCTTCAAGAACGGGATGCTGCCGATCGTGCTGCCGCAAGATCAGGTTGATATCCTGATGGAAGATGCGCGCAAAGGTGCCAATGCGCGGGTTGCGATTGACCTCGAATCACAGACTGTGACCAGTGCTGACGGGCAGGTGTTCAGCTTTGAAATCGACCCGTTCAAGAAGCATTGTCTGCTCAATGGCCTTGATGATATTGGTCTGACCCTCGAAAAAGTATCTTCAATTGATGCTTTCGAAGCGCAGGCAAGTCAGGCCCGTCCTTGGGTTTGAGCCCGCGAAATAACGCAAGTCATGACGGCACCCCCTGCGGGTGCCGTAATTTTTCCTAAGTTTTGATGCAAACTCGCGACAGTTTCTTCTCGAAATAGCCCCAACTCTGATCGACCCTACTCAAGGTGGTTGCTTGGGTGGATGAAAATGGGCAGAATTGTGTCAAGAATAAGGCAGGGTGTCATGTCTGGCTTGCCCGGCCTTCTAAGAACAAATCCGGCAATGTCCGGAACACGCGCAGTTCAGAGGGGCAGCAGGTTTTCAATGTCAGATCTGGCAGGATGTTTTTTGCGTGGCCTATGCGTGGCGCTGCTGGTGCTCTGCCCTGCACTGATATTGCCTGGCATCTCGCAAGATGTGGCGCTTGGGATCACCTTGCTTGCGCTGCTGGCGGCTGTCGTTGTGGTCACCGAATACTCTGCCGCCTATCCGGGCCTGATCGAATTTCGCGATGCAAAGCCCTATAACCGCGGTCGCTTCTTCCTGATCGTGGGGATCGTGCTGAGCATCACTCTGGTCCAGCGTGATCTTCTGCTTGACCCAAGCCAGCAAAACATTCTGACCGGTCTTGCTGTGCGCTTCGGCCAGATTATGGATTTTTCGATCAGTCCGGTGCGCTTCCTTGTCCTTTCATTGCCGTCTGGACTGCCCGCCAGTCACTTGGTCAATGTCCAGATTGTCGCGGCGCTGGCCTATCTTATCTCTATTGTGGGCGTGCTTGCCTTCACCATGTCGACGCTGTTGGGTTACTGGCCGCGTGGTAGCAAGGCGTTCAATGTCTGGGTCAATTTGCCCAATTTTGACCCGACCAAAGGGATTGATGTCGTGCGCAGGCTCGAACGGGATGCGCAGGTTAACATTCTGTTAGGGATTATCCTGCCATTCTCCTTGCCGGTCTTGCTGCATATCTCGACCTTGCTGGTGCAGCCGATGACATTGGAAACACCGCTGGCGCTGGTATGGGGGGTTGCGCTCTGGGCATTCATTCCGGTCAATCTGATCATGCGCGGTCTGGCCATGTATCGGATCGCACAACTGGTGCGCGCCCAGCGCCGCCGGATTGCCGAGGCCGAAGACGCCATCCCCTTGCCTGCGCGCTCTGCCTATTCCTGATCGCGCTCACGACAGGTGCGCCCGGACCTGCGGCCAGCGATTCTGTGCTGCGACTGGCCTTCTGGCGCGTTGATCTGGGCGGGCGAGGTCCGGGCCATGCCTTGCGCGATATTCTCACCCCTGCTGCAGCGCCCCTGCTCATGGCAAAGCTGATCGCGCATAAGGCCCCTGATATCCTGGTACTGTCTGGCCTTGATCATGACCATGCGCTGGTTGCGCTACACGCGTTTCGTGAGCTGATCGCAGAGCAGGGGCATGACTTCCGCTATCTTTACGCAAAGCCGCCAAATTCGGGGCTGCTGACCGGCCTGGCGCCTGCCGAGCCATCGCGCCCCACCCATCCGGATGATCCGCATGGATATGGCCATTTCCGGGGTGCGGGCGGCTTGGCCCTGTTGTCGCGCGTCACGATTGTCGACGCCGACGCGCAGGATTTCGCGACCTTCCTGTGGCAGGATCTGCCCGATGCGCAGCTGCCACAGATGACAGCGCAGCGCCAACCTGTGCAACGCCTGTCCAGCACAGGGCATTGGAATGTGCCGCTAGATCTGGATACAGGCGCGCGGCTGCATTTGCTGATCTATCAGGCAGGCCCGCCCGTTTTCGGCCCGGCCGGGGGTTGGAATCGCGCCCGCAATCATGATGAGACCGCTTTCTGGTTGGCCTATCTCGATCACCGCCTGCCGATGCCACCACCCGAAGCCCCGGTCGTTGTGATCGGGGGCAGCAATCTCGATCCGTTCGATGGCGATGGCCAGCATGACGCCATGCGCGCCCTGATCACCCATCCACGGCTGCAAGACCCGCAACCCGAAAGCCGCGGCGCCGTCGAGGCTGCCTGGACGGCCCGCGATCAGGCCCATCTTGGCCCTGCCGCGCAGGACACTGTGCACTGGCCGCAAGACCCCGGCCCCGGTAATCTGCGCGTCAGCTATATCCTGCCCGATGCCAGCTTGACGGTCATCCGCTCGGGCGTGTTCTGGCCCGGATCAGACAGCCCTGATGCGACGCTTCTGGGCGATCCGGATGATCCGCCCACGCGTCACCGGCTGGTCTGGGTCGATCTGGATGTGAGCGGTCTTGGAGTCCCCAACGATCAGCTTGAGGAATCGCGCCCATGATCAAACATACTGAGCCGCGCAGCGCCGTGCCGGGGCAGGGCGTCATGCGGGAAGCATGCCTTCGGCATGACGATGCGCGGCGGCCTTCGGCCTTGTCCCGCGCTTTGCCGCTGCTCCCGGAGCGCTCAACGTGTTCGTGAACTACTCTAATTGATCAGCCCGGCATGGCGCATGGCCGCATCCATCCCGGCCTTGGCGGCATCGGTCAGGCCCAGCAAGGGCAAGCGTACGTCTTCGCGGCATTTGCCCAGGCGCGAAAGCCCGTATTTCGCGCCTGCCAACCCCGGTTCCGCGAAGATCGCGACATGCAGCGGCATCAGCATGTCGTGCAAGTCCAGCGCGCGCGCGTAGTCGCCCGCTAGTGTCGCCTCTTGAAACTGCGCACAGAGCCGCGGCGCGACATTAGCCGTCACCGAGATACAGCCCACGCCGCCCTGTGCATTGAAGCCCGGCGCTGTGGCATCTTCGCCGGACAGCTGAATGAAATCCGGCCCGCAGGTCATGCGTTGCAGGCTGACGCGCTCCAGCTTGCCAGTGGCATCCTTGACCCCGATGATGCGCGGCAATTCTGCCAGCCGCCCCATGGTTTCGGGGGTCATGTCCACGACCGACCGGCCGGGAATGTTGTAAATGATGATCGGCAGATCGCAGCAATCATGCAAGGCCGTGAAATGCGCGATCAGGCCTGCCTGCGTGGGCTTGTTGTAATAAGGCGTCACAATCAGCGCCGCATCCGCCCCGACCTGTTCAGCATGGCGCATGAAACCGACAGCTTCGATGGTGTTGTTCGATCCGGCCCCTGCAATCACGGGCACGCGCCCGGCAGCGGCCTTGACCACTTCCTCGATCACGCGCTCATGTTCGGCATGGCTGAGCGTCGGGCTTTCCCCGGTCGTGCCCACAGGCACCAGCCCGTGCGAACCCTCGGTGATCTGCCACTCGACAAGCGCTTGCAGGGCGTCAAGGTCCAGTTCTCCGTCCTTCAGCGGCGTGACCAATGCCGGAATGGAACCCTTGAACTTCATTTGCGCCTCCCTGACCTGCACACCACCACAGCCAGATGACAGATGCGGTTGCGCAAATGTGTCTTGCTGCCATGATCGACGCGGTTAGAACTATCACAAATGAGTTTCAAGCTGAAAAGACGCCTCTTCATGCCCATGCTGCTCACGGCCGGTCTGCGCAAGAGCGTTGCCTTGGCCTGTCTTCTCCTCGGTTTCACAGCGCCAGCCCTGTCGCAAGAGACGCCACCACCTTCTCGGGCGGCGGGCCAGTTGAGCGCGGCGCTGCAGGCCGCTGCTGACGGTCGCAGTAATGCGGCCCTGCACGCGGCCCAACAGATCGGCCCGATTGCCGCCGATCTGGTCCAATGGCGCGCTTTGCGTGCGGGTCACGGGGCGCTCGAAGACTATGTCGCGTTTCTCGAAACCAACTCGCATTGGCCATTGATCAATCAGGTCCGCCGCCCGGCCGAGCGCAAGATTGCGAACCAGAGCGCCGCTGATATCCTTGCCTACTTCCAGAGCAATCCACCGATCACGGAAACCGGGCAGATCGCGCTGGTCTTTGCCCTGCTTGAAACCGGAGATCGCACAGAGGCCGAAGCGATCGCCCAACGGCTTTGGCGCGAAGAACAGCTATCCGGCGACAGTGAGTTGCGGCTGTTGCGCAATTTCGAAGCAGCGCTTGCGCCCCATCATGCGGCCCGCGTGGATATGCTGCTCTGGGCCGGGGATCGTAATGGCGCGCAACGCCATCTTGCGCGGATTGATGACGGCTTGCGCGACGTCGCGCAGGCGCGCATTGCCCTGCAAGAGGGCCGCGCGGATGTGACTGCGCTGGTGCAGGCCGTGCCAGAGAGCTTGCAGACTGATCCTGGCCTGATGCATGACCGGTTTCAGTTTCGCATGCGCGCCGGCAATCACGAGGGCGCAGCCGAGTTGATCCTTGCCCAATCGCGCGATCCTGCGGGTTTGGGGGTGGCTGATGCCTGGGGGCCCCGGCGGATCTTTCTGGTGCGGCAAGCGCTCTCGAATGGCGATTTTCAACTGGCCTATGACCTGGCGACACCGAACGGTCTGCAGGATGGGCTGAGCTATGTGGATCTGGAATTCCTGTCCGGATTTATCGCGCTGGAATATCTGGGCCAGCCAGATACAGCGCTGAACCATTTCCGGTCGCTGCGGGTGCGCAGTTCCAGCCCGATCAGCCTGGGCCGTGCCGGTTTCTGGGAAGGGCGCGCCCATGAGCACTTGGGCGATGCCATTTCCGCGCAGGCGGCCTATGAATTCGGCGCCGAGCATCAGAGCGGGTTTTACGGGCAATTGGCCGCAGACCGTCTTGGCCTGTCGCTTGACCCGCAGCTGGTGGGAGGGCCGGCTTATCCCCATTGGCGCGACACAGCGCTGGCGCAATCGGACCTGTTGCAAGCCACTTTATTGCTGCATGAGGCCGGAGAATGGCACGAAGCGCGCCGTTTTGTCATGTTCCTTGCGCGCCAGCTGGAAACCGAGGCCGAACTAGGCGCACTCTCGGATCTGATGCTGGCGATGAAGGAGCCCAATTTCGCGCTCAACATTGCCAAGATCGCTGTGCAATCCGAAATCGTGCTGCCGCGCGCCTATTTCCCGTTGACGGATCTGAAAACCGCTGACCTGCCAGTGCCGATGGATCTGGTCAAGGCGATCGCCCGGCGCGAAAGCGAATTTGATCCAGCCGTGGTCAGCCCGGCAGATGCGCGCGGATTGATGCAGGTGCTTCCGGGCACAGGGCAGATGATGGCCACAAAATTGGGTCTGCCCTTTCAAGCCGCCGATCTGACCCGCGACCCTGAATTGAATGCCCGGCTGGGCGCGGCCTATCTGGCCGAGCTGCGCCGCGAATTCGGCCCCTCGCTTGCGTTGGTCGCGGCAGGCTATAACGCGGGTCCGGGCCGCCCGCGCCAATGGATCCCGCGTCTGGGCGATCCGCGGGACCCGTCGGTGGATTTCATCCGCTGGGTCGAACTTGTGCCATTTGCCGAGACGCGCAATTACATCATGCGCGTTGCCGAATCTCTGGTGATCTATCGCTCACGTCTGGCAGGCAGTTCGCAGCCCATCGAGATGGAAGCATTGCTGCGGGGCCGCTGATCAGGTGATCGCGATCACTGCGCCAACACCTATCAGCAATGCGCCCGCGATCCGGTTCGTGCGCGCGATGGCCGTGCCGGATTTCAGCAGCGCGCGCGCCTTGTCGATCAGGGCCGCCATTCCCAGATTGCCCAGCATCGGAATCGTGGCCGATATGAGCAGGATCGCTGTGATATCGGCCCAAGTCACTTTGGTCAGGTCGAAAAACCCCGGCAAGACCCCCATATAGAACAGGATCGCCTTGGGATTGGCGAGAATCACTGTGACCCCAGCCGCAAATCCCGCCAAGGCACCGGGCCGTGTCAGGCGGCTATCGGCAGAGAGATCGCGCGCAGCATGGCGGATCAGTTGAACGCCCATCACGACGAACATGCCGACCGCGACCCATTTCATCATCTCAAGCAGGTCGCCATAGATCGACAGAATCCATGTCAGCCCGAAAATTGCGGCCAGCGGCCAGAACATGTCACCCAGCGCCACCCCCACAGCCAGAGGCGCAGCAGAGGAAAAGCCCCCTGACATCGCCCGCGCAGTCAGCGCGACCCAGACCGGACCGGGGGTCAGGAACAGGATCAGGATCGCGCCTGCATAAAAAGTCAGTTCCAGAAAGCTGACAGTCATGGGCCCTCGGGCAGGGTCAGGCTGCCGTCCTGCGCAAGCGGCCAGAACGGATTATGCGCCACTTCCCAGACATGGCCATCAGGATCCGTGTAATAGCCGGAATAGCCGCCCCAGAACACGGCCTCTGGGGTCTTGAGCGCAGTTGCGCCTGCGGCAAGGGCCGCCGCGAAAGCCGCGTCCACGTTGTCCCGGCTGTCGAAACTCTGGCAAAGTGTCATGGCCCCTGTCCCAAGCATCGTCCCGGGCCGCCCCTGATCTTCGGCCAGTGCAACGCGCCCGAAAAGCATCAGGGCCTGTCCGTGCAGCTGAAAGCAGACCATGCCCTCTGTGAGCCCGGACGGCACCCAGCCGAGCGCTGCGTAAAAATCGCTTGCGCGCTCAATGTCATCCACCCCGAGCGTGATCAGGGTTATGCGCTGTTTCGGGTAGCTCATGGCATCAGTTCCTTCATCTGGCTCAGGCCATCCGCCTCGGTCACGCTGAAATGCTGCGCCCGGGCCCCGAGATCGGAAAACAATTCTGCGCCAGTACCGGTCAGAAAGGCCTGCGCCCCCAACCCGCAGATCGCGTCATAAAGCGCGGCGCGGCGCCCGGCGTCAAGATGGGCGGCGACCTCATCGAGCAGAAGCACTGGCGGGCTGCCCTGCAGATCCGTCAGCGCGCGGGCATTGGCAAGCAGGATCGAGATCAGAAGCGCCTTCTGCTCGCCGGTTGAGCATTGCGCGGCCGTCATGCCTTTCGCGGCCCAGACTGCACCAAGATCGGCCCGATGCGGCCCAATCAGGCTGCGCCCGGCCGCCATATCGCGCCGCCGCCCTTCGGCCAGCGCTGTGGCCAGATCCTCCGGATCCGCAGGTGCCGCGCAGTCCAGTGTCAGATCAGCCTCGGGGAATGCCCCGCCCGCATCGCCATAATTGGCAAGCGCGCGCAAGGCATCACGCCGATTGGCCGTCACCTGCGCCCCGGCCTGCGCCATCTGCGCCTCTAACGCGCCAAACCAACCGCTATCGCTGATCCCTTCGCGCAGCAGCCGGTTGCGTTCGCGCATCGCTTTCTCATAGGCCAGTGAATGCGTGGCGTGGTCGGGCCGGAAGCTCAGCACGATCCGGTCCAGAAACCGCCTGCGCCCCTCTGGGGCCTCGATCCAGAGCCTGTCCATGGCCGGGGTCAACCAGAGCATGGCCAGCAGATCGCCCAGAGCTGTCTGCGCGGCGGCTTTCCCGTCGATCCGGACCAGTCGGCTCTGGCCCGGTTCGGCCCAGGTCTCGACCTCGCGCCATCCTGCGCGCGCAGCGATTTCGGCGCGCAGCTTCCAGCCCAGTGCTTGCGGACGTCGCGCAATGTCATCCGCTGCCGCGCGTCGTAGCCCGCGCCCGGGCGAGAGCAGCGAAACCGCTTCAAGCACATTCGTCTTGCCCGCCCCGTTCGGCCCGAACAGCACCACAGGCCGCCCGTCAAACTGCAACCGTGTGCGCTGATGCGAGCGGAAATGCGACAGCAGGAGGGAGGTGACATGCGCAGCCATGCGCCAAGCGGTAGAAAGTTTCGCGCCGGAACGCTAGCACGAAAAAGCCCCGCACACAGGGCGGGGCTTGCTCAGCATTGGATCAAGGCTTGCTATCGCCAGTCTGATCCAATGGCCCTTTCGGGTCTTAATGCGGATGTTTCCAGAGCCGCAGACGCAGCATAAATCGGTCGTCACAGATGATTTGTCAAGGTTGACAACCCTAGGCCATGCAGGATTGCGCGCTGCACCGCCTTCAAACTGTCCGCATCTATACACTTGGTTTGATAAGCTCTCTGGCCATTCAATTTCCCTAGGCGCAGCAAATCAACCCGATGATAACCCGCTGCATAGATCATATCGCATTTTGCCCAGACAGTCTGCTCAGTCCATTTGGATGGGAGCTAGAACGGGATTCGGAGTTGATAGTGATACGGCATGATCTTGTGTGGTACTGTCGTACTGAGCGGCACCACAGTACACAGCTTGGGGCGCGCCTGAATGGGCTTTGACACAACGACGCAGAGCCGTGGTTTCACCATCTCTGGTTCTTTGAAAGCGCCATCAAAATCCACTCTTACAATTGAGCCTTGGGGAGGATGAAAAGTAATAGGCATCTGGCCCCACTTCTCAGCCTAAACCCGCATTGGCATGACGACATAGACAGCGCTTGTGTCGCTACCCTCGCGCATCAGGGTCGGATCGCCCGAGGCATTGAACAGAA
>SKSL01000065.1 GCA_007123015.1 Natronohydrobacter sp.
ATGTAATTCGCGACCAGCGTCGGAATCCCGATGCCTAGGTTCACATACATCCCGTCCTGCAATTCCTGCGCCGCACGCGCGGCCATCTGGTTGCGGTCCCAAGCCATTGGTCAGCCCTCCTCAAGCCGCGCGCACGGTGCGCTGTTCGATGCGTTTTTCGTGCTGGCCCTGAATGAGCCGGTGCACATAGATGCCGGGCAGATGGATCGCATCCGGATCCAGCGTGCCGGGCTCCACGATCTCTTCAACCTCCATCACGCAGATCTTCCCGCATTTGGCCGCAGGTGGATTGAAGTTCCGCGCAGTCTTGCGGAAGATCGCGTTGCCGGTTGTGTCCGCCTTCCAGGCCTTGACGATGGACAGATCCGCGAAAATGCCGCGTTCAAGGATAAAGGTCTCGCCGCCGAATTCCTTGTGCTCCTTGCCCTCTGCGATCACAGTCCCAACACCTGTGCGCGTGTAAAAGCCCGGAATGCCCGCGCCACCCGCGCGCATGCGTTCGGCCAAGGTGCCTTGCGGGTTGAATTCCAGCTCCAGTTCTCCGCTCAGATACTGGCGCATGAATTCGGCATTCTCGCCGACATAAGACGACATCATCTTCTTGATCTGGCGGGTTTTCAGCAGCACGCCGAGCCCGAAATCATCCACCCCGCAGTTGTTCGAGGCAACTGTGATCTCCTTGGTGCCTGCTTCGCGAATCGCGTCGATCAGCAATTCAGGTATACCGCAAAGGCCAAACCCACCTGCAGCAATCGTCATTCCGTCAAACAGCAGCCCGTCCAGCGCCTCATGCGCGGAGCTATATATTTTCTGCATGCGCTCACTCCCCTGATGTTGGTCTTGGCCGAATGTCTGACGCGGCGCTGCAGCGAAGTCAACACTCAGGGGGTAAGCGGCCTACTCAGCCGCCTTTTTCGCAGCATTCGCGGTCTTGGTCGCGGCTTTTTTTGCAGGGGTTTTCTTGGTCCCCGTCTTGGATGCTGTCTTGGTCGCTGGCTTCTTCGCAGGCGCTTTCTTTTTCTTTGCCCCGGCTTTCGCATTCACCAGCTCAATGGCCTGTTCCAGCGTGACCTCTTCGGGTGTGACATCCTTGGGCAGGGTTGCGTTGACCTTCTCCCATTTCACATAGGGCCCGTAACGCCCTTTCATCACAGCCAGCGCGCCCCCATCCGGATGATCGCCCACGATCCGCAAAGGCTCTGCCGCTGCGGCGCGCCCGCGCGTGGGCTTCGAGGCCAGCACTTCGACCGCGCGATTCATACCGATGGTAAACACTTCATCCACTTCCGGCAGATTGGCATATTTCTTGCCATGTTTGACGAAAGGCCCGTAGCGCCCGATCCCGGCTTCGATCATCTCGCCATCCTCGGGGTGCGGGCCGACAGGGCGGGGCAGGGACAAGAGCATCAGCGCCTTTTCCAGATCAATGCTGTCCACTTCCCACCCTTTGGGCAGCGAGGCACGGGGCGGTTTGGGGTCTTCTTTCGTGGCCTCGCCGCGCTGGACATAGGGGCCGAAACGCCCGGTGCGCAGGCTGATAGGATCGCCCGCATCATGGCCCAGAAGCTTGCCGTCGCCCGAAAGCTCTGCATCGCCTTCATCACCGCCGAGCGGGCGGGTGTAGCGGCAGTCGGGGTAATTGTTGCAGCCGATGAAAGCCCCACCCGAGCGTGCGGTTTTCAGATTCAGCCGACCTGCGCCGCATTTCGGGCAAGAGCGCGGATCACTGCCATCCTCCCGCGGCGGATAAAGATGTGGGGACAGAACCTCGTCGATCTTTTCCAGCACTTCAGTGATCCGCAGATCAGACGTCTCGGCAATCGCCGCCGAGAAATCGCGCCAGAAGCGGTCGAGCACATCCTTGTAATCGCGATCCCCGGCGGACACATCGTCAAGCTGTTCTTCCAGCGCTGCGGTGAAATCATATTCCAGATAGCGCCGGAAGTAATTGGTAAGAAAGATCGTTACCAAGCGGCCTTTGTCCGCGGCGATCAGACGGTTCTTGTCCTTGGTGACATATCCGCGATCCTGAATGGTCGTGACAATGTTGGCATAGGTCGAAGGCCGCCCGATCCCCAGTTCTTCCATGCGCTTGACCAGAGTGGCCTCGGTATAGCGCGGAGGCGGTTGGGTGAAATGCTGCTCTGGCGTGACCGATCGCGTATCAAGCGCGTCGCCCTCGGCCATCTGTGGCAGGCGCTTGTCATCGTCATCGACGACATCATCGCGACCTTCCTCATAGACTTTCAGGAATCCGTCAAACAGCACCACCTGACCCGTCGCGCGCAGGCCCACCTGACCATCTTGCGACCCGATCTCGACTGTGGTGCGTTCCAGCCGCGCCGCTTCCATCTGGCAGGCGATGCTGCGCTTCCAGATCAGGTCATAGAGCTTGCGCTGGTCGCTGTCGCTGATCTTCAGCTTGTCCGGGCTGACGGCCATGTCCGTGGGGCGAATACATTCATGCGCTTCCTGCGCATTCTTGGCCTTGTTCTTGTACATGCGCGGCGATTTCGGCACATATTGCGCGCCGTAGCGGTCCTTGATCACATCGCGGGCGGCCATCACGGCCTCGGGGGCCATGTCGATGCCATCGGTCCGCATATAGGTAATGTAGCCCGCTTCATACAGCCGCTGGGCTGTGCTCATGCAATGTTTCGCGCCCATGCCGAATTTGCGGCTGGCTTCCTGTTGCAGGGTCGAGGTCATGAAGGGCGCGGACGGATTCCGGCTTGCCGGTTTGGCTTCGACCGAATGTACGGAAAGTGACCGCGATTGCACGGCCTGCACGGCAATTTCGGCAGATTCTGCCGTCGGGATGTCGAATTTGTCCAATCGTTTGCCTGCAAGAGCAACCAGCTTGGCGCTGAATTCCTGTCCACGCGGGGTGGTCAGGCCCGCTGTGACCGACCAGTATTCCTGCGCGCGAAAGGCCTCGATCTCCATCTCGCGCTCGACGATCAGGCGCAGGCAGACCGATTGCACCCGGCCTGCCGATTTCGCGCCGGGCAGCTTGCGCCACAGGACGGGTGAGAGGTTGAACCCCACCAGATAATCCAGAGCACGCCGCGCCAGATAGGCGTGAACCAGCGGCATATCGACCTGACGCGGGTTTTCCATCGCCGCTGTGACAGCAGATTTGGTGATCGCGTTGAACACGACGCGCTTGACGGGAGTGTCTTTCTTCAAGGCGCGCGATTTTGCCAGCGCTTCGGTCAGGTGCCAGGAAATCGCCTCGCCCTCGCGGTCAGGGTCGGTCGCAAGGATCAGTTCAGGGTCTTCTTTCAACGCCTCGGCGATGGCCTTCACATGCTTGCGCGAGTCGCTCGCGATTTCCCAGAGCATCTCGAATCCCTGTTCGGGGTCAACCGAGCCATCCTTGGGTGGCAAGTCGCGCACATGCCCGTAAGAGGCCAGAACCGTATGGCCGGGACCAAGATATTTGTTGATTGTCTTGGCCTTGGCGGGCGATTCGACGACGACGACTGCCATGAAATTCCTCTGGTAAACGTAAATTCGTGCATAGCTGCAGGAGCATACATGTGTGAGCAGCAGCACGAATGTCAATGCAGGCTGATGCGCGACATTGTGTTGAAGGAGGCGCTGAACAGTGCGCCCAGCAAGGCCCAAGCCAAGGTTTCACTGGACTGTTCTGGACGAAGACATAGCCGCCGGCGCCTTGCCTTTACTGAAGGGTCTGGTCAGGTGCGGCTGACCAGACCGCCGGGATGACGGCGCACTGTGCCTTGCATCTCCAGCATGACCAAGGCAGGCGAGATCTTCGCCGCGGAAAGCGCCAGATCACGGATGATCTGATCCTCAGCTACCGGGCTTGGGCCCAGCAAATCCAGGATCCGACATTCAAGCGCTTCTCCGGCAGCCGGATCTGCAGGCTCTCGCGGTTCGATAGCAGGTTCTGGCACTTTTGTCGGGGTCTTCAGGCGCTCAAGAACCTCCAGCACGTCATCGACATGACGTACCAAGGTTGCGCCCTCGCGAATCAGCCGGTTGCAGCCGCCCGCGCGCCCGTCGACAGGATGGCCGGGAACGGCCATGATCTCGCGTCCCTGATCGAGCGCATCGCGCGCCGTGATCAGAGAGCCAGATTTCTCGGCCGCTTCAACCACCACGACTGCCAGCGCCAGCCCAGAAATAATGCGGTTGCGCGGTGGGAAATGCCGCGCTTGCGGATGCACGCCCATGGGCTGTTCGGACAGGCGCAGCCCCTGATCCGCGATGGCCGCAGCAAGCACGGCATTCTCGATGGGATAGATCACATCGACCCCGCCCGCCATCACAGCAATCGTGCCGCTTTTCAAACTGCCATGATGCGCGGCAGCGTCGATCCCGCGCGCAAGGCCCGACACCACAGTATAGCCTTCATGGCCCAGACCATCGGCGAGCGCGCGCGCCGTCCGCGTGCCCAAGCTGGAGGCATTGCGCGCGCCGACAAGGGCCACCATCGGGCGCAGGATCGGGGCGCGCTGGCCCATGCACCACAGCACTGGCGGGGCATCGCTGATATCGGCCAAAGTGGCCGGATAGGCGTCAGTGCCAAAACAGAGCATGCGTGCGCCTTTGGCCCGGGCAAGGTCCATTTCGCGTTCCGCCGCGTCTTGCGAACATGGCGTGTAGTCCTTGACCCCTGCAGCTTCTGCGACGCGGGGCAGGGCGTCTAGTGCTGTGGCGGCATCGCCATGTTTTGCCATCAGCCGATGAAAGGTCGCAGGTCCGACACGCGCAGAACGAATGAGGCGAAGCCAGAACAGCCTGTCTTCTTCCGACTTGGGTGGGGTGAAGGGTGGGTGAGAAGAAAACAAATCTTTCGCCATTCCATCAACCTCGCCTCATTCTGAGGAGGTGATGCCATGCTGATGGTTAAGGACAGGTAAAAATTCGGGCCATACAGCGCAATTTCGACGCAGCGCCATCTGCATGCTGTGGCCTTTGCAGGATCCGGTCAGCTGTGCCCTGCGCCATTGTCCCGCGACAGGTCAAACACGTCTGGCTTGCGCCGTTTCAGCAACCAGCGCAAGGCCATGGCGCTCAGGACCCCGGTTACCATGGGGATTTCCGGTGCCATGCCGCCGATCATCGCCGACGCCGCCAAGGCCATCGCAACACCGCCCAAGGCAAAGCTCAGCCATCCGCCCAGGCCAAGTTTCAAGACCAGCCAGACGACCGGGAACGAAATGACAAGCCCGATCCATGAGAAGACCGGCACCATCATCAAGAACAGGCCAAGCCCAAGCATGGCAGAGATGGTATCTTCCGCTGGGACATCAGTTCCCATCGCATCGAAGGGCCAGCGCCAGAGGATCGCGAGCGCGGAAAGCGCCATGCCGACCAGCAGCGGTGCAGCCCAGAGGGTCAGATAAGCGAAGACCCAGTCTCGCCACGTCACTGCGCGGGTGCCCTTGCGGACCGAGCGCAGCAGCGCCATCAGGCAGCACTGCCGCCAACAGTCAGCCCGCCGATCAGCAGTGTCGGCTGTCCCACACCGACCGGCACCCATTGCCCGGCCTTGCCGCATGTGCCCATGCCGGGGTCCAGCGCCATGTCATTGCCCAGCGCGCGGATCTTGGTCAGTGCTGTGGCCCCGTCGCCGATCAGGGTCGCGCCTTTGACCGGGGCCACGATCTTGCCGTTCTTGACGCGGTAAGCTTCGGTGCAGGAGAAAACGAATTTCCCGTTGGTGATATCGACCTGACCACCGCCGAAGCCTACTGCGTGAATGCCATCTTTCAGATCGGCCACGATATCCTCGGGCGCTGTATCGCCGCCCAGCATGTAGGTGTTCGTCATCCGGGGCATGGGCGCGTGGGCATAGCTTTCGCGTCGCCCGTTGCCTGTGGGTGCAACCCCCATCAGGCGCGCATTCTGACGGTCCTGCATGTAGCCCACCAGCACGCCATCCTCGATCAGCACGTTCTTGCCCGAGGGCGTGCCTTCATCGTCGATCGTGATTGACCCGCGCCGATTCGGGATCGTCCCGTCATCCAGCACCGTCACGCCCTTGGACGCGACCTGTTGGCCCAGCAGCCCGGCAAAGGCTGAGCCGCCCTTGCGATTGAAATCACCCTCCAGCCCGTGACCCACGGCCTCGTGCAGCAAGATGCCGGGCCAGCCGGGGCCGAGCACCACATCCATGACACCCGCGGGGGCGGGTTCTGCATCCAGATTGACAAGGGCGATGCGCAGGGCCTCGCGCGCCATCGCTTCCCAGGTTGCGCGCGCCATCACCCCGTCCAGCCCCGCGCGGCCACCCCCACCAGCCGAGCCCGATTCGCGCCGTCCGTCTTGTTCGACGATCACTGACAGGTTCAGACGGCTCATCGGGCGCGTGTCGCGCAAGTGCAGACCATCCGGGCGCAGGATTTCGACTTGCTGCAAACTTGCGGCCATCGAAACCGAGACCTGCACAACACGCTTGTCGAGGCTGCGCAGGAAATCGTCGATTTCGCGTAGAAGGTCCAGCTTGACCGCGAAACTTGCGCCCGAAATCGGGTCGGCATCTGTATAGAGCCGCTGGTTCGTGGGCAAAGGCGCATCGGCGAGAGCCCCGCCACCATCGACGACGGCCAGACGCGCTGTTTCGGCCGCGCGGCGCAGCGCGTCCATCGTCATATGGGTGGAATGTGCATAGCCCGTGACCTCTCCGCGCACAGCGCGCAGGCCGAAGCCTTCAGAGGCATTGTAGCTTGCGGATTTGATTCGCTGGTCATCGAGCAACAGCGCTTCCGACACCCGCCTTTCGGCGAAGATCTCGCCATCATCAGCGCCTGTTGTCGCGTCGCGCAGGACAGCGCGCGCTTCATCTGTTCCGAACACAGTCTCGAAGGGGCGGAATTCCGTGTCGCTCATGTTTCGTGCCTCTCAGATTGTAGACGCGCGGCTGCAAAGGTCAGAATTATTGTCCTTGAGACAAATCGACAAATGCGCATCTGTCGTATCGGTTTTGCTTGTTCTGACATGTGTAATATGGTTTTACGAGGGAAAAGCTCAACGGGATTCCATTGCATGCCGAGAGAGGTTGCGCGCGGGCCCGTATGATCATGCGGCACAAAGCTGCTCAAAACGGGAACCGAAGATGCAACTGTCAAAAGCTCTTTCTACATCAGCTGCGGCGCTCATTGGTACAACGACTGCCATGAAAGCCACCGCAGACGAATTCCTGCCGCAACTGCCGGTTCTGGGTGCCCCTGTGCCTGATGGGACAGCCTTGCAGACCCCGTATACGGCTTTGGCGCGTGAAGTGGTGTTTCTGGACAATCTGCTGCTCTGGATCATCGTGCCTATCACGTTGTTTGTGACAGGGTTGCTGATCTGGGTGATTGTCTTTCACAATCGCAGGGCCAATCCCGAACCTGCGCGCTTCACCCATAACACACCGCTTGAAGTGGCATGGACCGTCGTTCCTTCGTTGATCCTGCTCTTCATCGCATTGTTCACGTTCCCGGCGCTGCGTCACCAGCAGATCATGCCGGAATCCGATGTGACCATCAAGGTGACCGGGCTGCAGTGGTACTGGGATTATGAATATGTCGATCACGGCGTACAATTCTCGCAATTCATGCTGGAACGCGACGAGCTTGCCGATTTCGGTTATACGGATGATCTGTATTTGCTGGCGACCGATACTGCGATGGTCGTTCCCGTCAACCGTGACATCGTGCTGCAAGTCACGGCGGGTGATGTGATCCATTCCTGGACGATCCCGGCCTTTGGCGTGAAGCAGGACGGTGTACCGGGCCGTCTGGCAGAACTCTGGTTCAACGCCGAAGAAGAAGGCATTTATTTCGGTCAGTGTTCCGAGCTTTGCGGGATCAATCATGCCTATATGCCGATCACAGTGAAAGTGGTGTCAGATGCCGAATATGTCGCCTGGCTTGAGCGGCAGGGGGCTGATCTGGCCGCTGCACCGGATTGGATGCGCGAAGTCCAGCTGGCCGCAAATTAAGCCATCCTGCGTCGTGTTCCTGATTGGGCAGCAAAATGACCGACCTCCGCACTGATATACCCTATGCCACACAAGGCGAAGGCAGCTTTGGCGACTATGTGGCCTTGCTCAAGCCGCGCGTGATGTCCTTGGTAGTGTTTACGGCGCTGGTCGGCATGCTGGTCGCACCCGGCAGCCTGCATCCAGTCGAGGCCTTGGCGGCGATCATCTTCATCGCGTTGGGGGCAGGGGCCTCGGGCGCACTCAACATGTGGTGGGATGCCGATATCGACCAAGTGATGAAGCGCACGGCCAAGCGCCCGATACCGGCGGGCAAGGTCGCTCCGGGAGAGGCGCTTGGGCTGGGCATCGCGCTCTCGGGTCTGTCGGTGATCATGCTGTGGTTGGCGACCAATGCGCTGGCCGGGTTTCTGCTGGCGTTCACGATCTTTTTCTATGCGGTCGTCTATTCGATGTGGCTGAAGCGTGCCACACCGCAGAATATCGTGATCGGGGGCGCTGCGGGTGCCTTCCCGCCGCTTATCGGCTGGGTGGCTGTCACTGGGTCTGTCAGCCTTGAAGCCTGCCTGATGTTCATGCTGATCTTCATGTGGACGCCACCGCATTTCTGGGCACTGGCGCTGTTCATGAAATCCGATTATCACAAGGCGAAGGTACCGATGCTGACGGTCACGCATGGGCGCAAGGCCACGCGCGCGCACATCTTGACCTATACGGTTGCGCTGGTGCCGTTCGCTCTGGCGGCCGGGCTGACCTCGATCGGGGGGCCGGTTTATCTGGTGCTTGCGCTGGTGCTGAACATGATGTTCCTGCAGGGCGCCGTTGCAATCTGGCGGCGTGATGAAGCGCGGGCCGAA
>SKSL01000207.1 GCA_007123015.1 Natronohydrobacter sp.
AGCAGCACCAGGATCAGCACTGTGATATTCACCAGCACCTTGTTGCGCGAATTCTGTCCAGCGATATTGTCCATGTCTCTGCCCCCCTTACCGCATTTCTTTCTGGGCCTGCCGGATATTCGAGATCATCACAGGCAGGACAAGGATCATGATCACGAAGGCCACGGCCGTCGCGCGCCCGTCATCGCGGAACATGTAGGTCATCATGTAACTTGGCAGGATATGCGTGCCGAAATTGCCGCCCGTCATCGTGTAGACGATGTCAAACACCTTGAGCGTCAGGATCGTGATCGTCGTCCAGACCACGACAATCGTGCCCATGATCTGCGGCACCTTGATCTTGAAAAAGACCTGAAACGGGTTTGCGCCGTCGATAATGGCCGCCTCGACTGTTTCTTCGGGGATCCCTCGCAAGGCCGCTGACAGGATCACCATCGCAAAACCAGTCTGGATCCAGATCAGGATGAACATCAGGAAGAAGTTGTTCCAGAACCGGATCTGCAGCGGATCCAGAGCGACCAGCCCCATACTGTCGCGGATCGCGTTGATGATGCCGATATCCGGGTTGGCCGAATAGACGAAACGCCAGATCAGCGACGCCCCCACGAAGCTGATCGCCATCGGCATGAAAATCAGCGATTTCGCGATATTGCCCCAGCTCAGCCGGTCTGTCAGCTGCGCGACCAGAAGCCCGAAGAATGTGGCCGCCGCAGGCACGAAAAGCACCCAGAGCAGATTGTTGAACACAGCCGTCCGAAAGCTCGATTCGCCCATCAGGTCGATGTAATTGCCCAGTCCGATGAAATTGGTTCCCGACCGGTCAAAGAGCGAACGCCAGAACGACCCCACCACCGGATAGGCCAGATAGAGCCCGAGTGCGAACATGGCCGGGAACAGGAACAGCCAGGGGCGGACCTGATTGGCGCGGTTGATATTGCGCCCGGCATTCGGCCCCTTCGCCGGAAAAATCACTTTATCGAGCAGGATGTTGGAAAAATAGAAATAGCCGACGCATCCACCGACGCCGATGATGATGGTCAAAATGCCTTGCAAGACTGGTGACATGGTTTCCTCCCCCGAACCAGCAAATCGACGCAGTTTCTCCGTGCACGCGCTGACATCCCGCGTGCAAAGATTAAAAGCCCGAACAGTGCAGGCAGGGCCGCGTGCCGTGGCCCTGCCCCAGGATCAGATCAGCGCATCGCGTCCCAGCGGTTCTGGATCGCATCGGCCACATCCTGCGCCGGTGCCCCGGTCACGAAATCGACCATGCCGGTCCAGAACGCCCCGGCCCCGATCTCGCCCGGCATCACGTCGGATGCGTCAAAGCGGAAGGTGGTCGCATCAAGCAGGATCTGGTTCATCGCGCGCAGCGAGTCATCGCTGAACACATCCAGATTGACGCCGCTATGCGGGGTCAGGAAGCCCGATTGCGCCATCCAGATTTCATGCGCGATGGGGGTTTTCAGGAATTCGATCAGCCCGCGCGTCGCCTCACTGTCATCGGTGATGGCGAATTGCGTGCCTGCGCCCATGACCGGCTCGCCCAGATCCTTCTCGGCGAAAGCCGGGAAGTAGAAGAAGTCAAAGTCCTCGCCATAGACTGACCCGTCCGGAAAGAAGGTCGGGATGAAAGACGCCTGCTTGTGCATGTAGCACTGGGGCGGGATCGCGAACAGGCCAGCCGGGCTGTCGCGGAAATCAGTCGTCGCCACGGCCTGCGGACCGCCCTGCGCCCAGCCATCGGAATGCACGAAAGTGCCAAAAGTTTCAATGGCTTCTACGACTTCGGGCGAATTGAACGCCAGTTCATTGGTGATCCACTGGTCATAAAGCTCGGGATCATGCAGGCGCAGCATGATATCCTCGACCCAGTCGGTCGCGGGCCAGCCTGTTGCAGCCCCGGACCCCAGACCAATGCACCAGGGCGTGCCGCCATCATCGACAATCTGCTGCGACAGTTCGAGCAGCTCTTCCATCGTCTCGGGGATCTCGTAGCCCATATCCTCGAAGGCTTCCGGGCTGTACCAGACCAGCGATTTCACATCGACCTTGTAGAAAAAGCCATACATCGCTTCTTCACCATCAGGTCCGGGGAAGCTGCCCAGATCCACCCAAGACTGACCGGCAGCATAGTTTTCCACCATCCAGTCGGCTGTCTCTTGTCCCAACGGTGCCAGCGCGCCCTGTGCCGCCATATCGGCGGCCAGACCCGGCTGCGGGAACACCGCTATATTCGGGGCCGAATTGGCCTGAATGGCGATCACAATATCCTGCTCGAAACTGTCAGAGCCCGTGTAGCGCACATCTGCGCCCGTCGCGGCTGCGAAATAGGCCATGGTGTTGCGCACCATCTCGGCATCGACACTCAACCACGGCCCAGTGATGGTCACAGTCTCGCCAGAGAAATCATGCGCCTCTGCGAAGGCTTCAAAACTCTCCCAGTTGAAGCCCTCTGTGCCCGGCTCGATCAGCAGATCCTGTGCATGCGCGCCGGCAGCCATAAGCGCAAGCGTGGCCACGCCTGCGTAAAGTTTCGCTTTCATTGTCATCCTCCCAAGGTTGACGTGTTTTCACGCAGATCTTGCGCCTGCGCCCAGTTATCCCAGCGCTGCGGGACCAAGCCCCAAACCGCTTTGGGTCACTTCACCTACGCTGATGCCGGATAAGCTGTCAATTGAATTGTCTGAAAGCTTATGTTTTTGTTGAGCATTTCGCAGGTGCAGAAAATACGGGCGTTTTGCGAATTACGCTTCACAAGGGTCAGATTTTGCATAATATCTCGTCAATTCAATACGGTTTGAAGATCATGAGCGTGACCCTGAAACAACTTGCGGCCTCTCTGGGCCTGTCACCGACAACAGTGAGTCGCGCCCTCAATGGCTTCCCCGAAGTCAACGCCGAGACCCGCAAGCGGGTTCAGGACGCAGCCGAGCGCGCCCAATACCGCCCCAATACGCGCGCCAAATCTCTGGCCACTGGCCGCTCCATGGCCATCGCGCATGTCATTCCAGTCTCGACCAGCCATGAAATCGTCAATCCGGTCTTTGCCGATTTCATCGCAGGCGCAGGTGAAAGCTACTCGCGCGCAGGCTATGAGATGCTGCTGCGCGTGACGTCTGACGCCGAAGAAGCGCAGACCTATCGCGATCTGATCGCGCGCGGGGCCGTCGATGGCTTCATGGTGCAAGCCCCCAAGATCAGCGATCCACGGGTCGATCTGCTCTCGGAAATGGGGGTTCCGTTCGTCATCCATGGCCGCACCAGCGATATCGCGCGACCTTATTCCTGGCTCGATATCAACAACCAGCGCTCGTTCCGCCGCGCCACCCGGTTCCTGATCGATCTTGGGCACCGCCGTATCGCGCTGATCAACGGGCTTGAACATCTTGATTTTGCGGCCCGCAGGCGTCGCGGCTATCTGGAAGGGCTGGAAAGCGCAGGTATCGGGCCTGACCCTGACCTGATGCGGCAAGCCGAGATGACCGAACCCTATGGCTATCGCAGCCTGACCGAGATGATGCGCCTGCGCTCTCCGCCAACCGCGTTTCTGTCATCCTCGATGATCGTGGCCTATGGGCTAAGGCGCGGGCTGACAGATCTGGGGCTGCGCATGGGCCGCGATGTATCGGTGATCACGCATGATGATGATCTGTCTTACCTTCCCAATGATGGCGATGTGCCGGTCTTCACGGCCACACGTTCCTCGGTGCGCGAGGCCGGGCGCCGCGCAGCCCAGATGCTGTTGCAGCTGGTCAAGGACCCGCAATGCGGTCCGCTGACCGAATTGATGGAAACCGCGCTGACAGTCGGGGCCTCGACCGGGCCAGCCCCATAGTGCATGCAGCGCTCATCGGGCGTTTTGCGATCCGCCGCTTGCAGCCCGCCGCGAAAGCATCGTATCAGGATGCAGATCCGCCCCGGAACATGCAACGCATCAGGAAAAACCATGCCCGCAGAGCTTAGCCCGGTTCTTGTCGTCGATGTCGGCGGCACCAATACACGCGTGGCGCTGGCGCGGGGGCATACGCTGGTGGCAGGCTCGACCCAGCGCTATCGCAACGCTGATCACGATGGGCTCGCATCTGTTCTGACGCAGTATCTTGCGCAGCACAGCCTGAAACCTGCGCGCGGGGCGGTCGCTCTGGCAGGGCCTGTCCGGGGCAATCATGCCGAAATGACCAATCTCGGCTGGAAGGTAGAAGCAGAAACGCTTGCCGCCGAGATCGGCTTGCAGGACATCGGACTGCTGAACGATCTTCAGGCACAGGGTCATGCGCTTGCCCATTTGCCCGACACACATCTGCGCCGGATCCGCAGCGGCCAGCCCGAGGACGGCCCCAAACTGGTGGTCGGGCTTGGCACCGGGGTCAATGCGGCCCCGGTCTATCCGGCAGGGGCGGGACATATCGTGCCTGCGGCCGAAGCGGGCCATATCCATCTGCCCCTGCACAGCCCCGAGGATTACCATCTGGCCGACTGGCTGGTCGCGCGGCGCGGCTTTGCCTCGGTCGAGGATGTTCTGGCCGGATCCGGGCTGGAACGGCTCTATGCCTATCACGCCGAACAGGCCGGGTCTGGCAAGGCGCTCGATGCAGGCGCGATCATGGACGCGATGGATCAGGGCAGCGCACTCGCGCAGGCCACAGGGCGGCATTACGTCCGGCTGCTTGCCCATGTTCTGGCCGATCTCGCCCTGATAACCCTGCCCTTCGGCGGAATCTATCTGATCGGGGGTGTGGGACGCGCCTTCGCCCCCTGGCTGGAGCGTTTCGGCTTCGAGACCGCCTTCACGGATATGGGCCGCTTCTCTGATCTGGTCGCGCGCTTCCCGGTGGCGATTGTCGAAGATGATTATGCCGCACTTGCAGGTTGCGCGGCCTATCTGGACGCGCGCTGATCCCGCAGCGGCATCGCGCGGCCCAGAGCATTGAGCAGATAGGCCAGCGCCAGAAAAGCCATCAGAAACCCGGCCAGATTAAGACCGACAGCGGGCCAGCCCAAAGCCTCGACATTGAAAAACGGGTACAGAAACCGTCCCGACACTAGACCCCGCGTCATCCCGTAGACTGCATAGAGCGCAGGCCAGATCAGCCATGTCAGCGGCTGGCCCTCGCGCGGGTCATGGCGCGTGGTTTCCATCAGCCAGAACCACAACATCGCGGCAGGCAGGATCGTATGCAATGCATGATCGACCCACCAGCGCAGCCCCGTAAACACCACGAATTGCGCCAGCAGCGCATGATAGACCAGCCCCACCATGATCATCGAGAGCGTCACCATGCTCATCCAGCCGTAGGACAGCCGCTGACCCGTCACAGCGATGCGCAGCATGGTCGCGGCCATCAGCGCATTGGTCAGGATGGTGAAAAACCCTGCAAGAAACCAGAGCGTCGCCAACACGCCCACCCCCTGCCCCAGCAGCAAACCGAATTGCGCCAGCAGCGCAGCGACGCCCAAGGTGCCAATCAGACCAGCAGTGATGCGATATTTCGGGTCCATGCGCGCTTTCCATCGTGGCTCTCTGCGCAGGTAATGCAGGATGCGGTCAGGAAAACCCTTGCCGTGCGCGCCTTCGCGGTCCAGACCCCGGTGCATGGACTGGCGTGACGAAGGCATCCTGCTCAGCATGCGGCGTCATGGCGAGGCCACGGCGCTGATCGAGGTATTCTCGGCCCTGCATGGCCGCCACGCTGGCGCTGTGCGCGGCGGCGCCTCGCGCAAGATGGCGGCTGTGCTGCAACCGGGCGCACAGCTTGACCTGATCTGGCGTGCACGGCTTGACGCGCATCTGGGCAGTTTCACAGTCGAATTGATCCGCGCGCGCGCAGGCCCCTTGCTGGGGGATCGTCTGGCGCTTGGCGCGCTGACCAGTGCCGCGGCGCTCTGTCGCTTCGCGCTGCCTGAACGCATGGCCTATCCGGGGCTCTACGCTCAGACCCTGCGCCTGCTCGACAGCCTCGGCGCTCCGGGCTGGCTGCGCGGCTATGCGCAATGGGAACTCGCGCTGCTGGACGCGACAGGCTTCGGGCTTGATCTTGATCAATGCGCGGTCACTGGCAGGGCCACAGGGCTGGCCTATGTCTCTCCGCGCACTGGCCGGGCCGTGACACAAGACGGCGCGGGCGATTACGCGGCCCGGCTGCTGCCATTGCCGGCTGCGCTGCATGACGCATCTGCCCCGTTCAGCGCCGAAGACCTGCGCGCGGCACTGCATCTGAGCGGCTATTTCCTGCAGAATTGGCTGGCAGACAGCACGGGCCGCCCCTTGCCAGAGGCCCGCGCACGCTTTCTGACCCTACTCGACGGGTACAGCTGATGCAGAGCGCGCGCAAACATCGTGAGATGAGCGGTCATAAAACTGTCATCAAGTGGTTTTATCGGTAAGGATGGTCAGGGCAAATCAAGCGCGTGCAAGCCAGAGCAAAAGCCCTGCCGAGGTGCAGCAACAACAGGCGAGCAAAATCATGGAAGACTATTTCCAGATGACAGATGACAGTTTTGCCGCCCCGATCGAGGCTCTTTTTGCAACGCTTGCCCAGCCTGTGCTGCTGATCGATCCAGATGGCATGGTCCGCATTGCCAATCCGGCAGCGACGGATTTGTTCGGGCCGCGCATCATCGGGGCGCAAATCCGCGCCTATCTGCGCCAGCCCGAAGTCGCCGAGATGCTCGAACAGATGCTTGACGGGCAAGCCGAAGGAGATGCGCAGTTCATCGTCCATTCCGGCACGCGCGATACTGTCTGGCGCGTGATCGCGCGCAAGGGCACTGCGGGCATGATCGTGCTGTCCCTCAGTGACATCTCGGATACAGCCATCGCGGAAGCGCAGCGGCGCGATTTCGTAGCCAATGTCAGCCATGAATTGCGCTCGCCACTGACCGTGCTCACTGGCTTCATCGAAACCTTGCAAGGGCCTGCAGGCGAAGACCCCGAGGCGCGGCAAGAGTTCCTGCGCATCATGGCCGAACAGACCACGCGCATGGGCGGGCTGGTAGCCGATCTTCTGTCCCTCAGCCGCGTGGAAGCTGTCGAGAAAATCCGGCCCCGCACCCCCGTCTCGATCGATTCCGTCCTGAACTCGACCCTAGCGGCCCTGCGCCCGCAGATTGACGCAGCGGGTGTGGCCGTCACATATGACGTCCCTGATGATCTGCCTGACATCCCTGGTGATTACGACCAGCTTGCGCAGGTCTTTCAGAACCTGATCGAAAACAGCGTGAAATATGGCGGAAGCGGCGGCAGGTTGGACATCTCGGCCCGCCGGATCGCAGCACTGCCCGGCCATGACGGGGCCGCGTTGCGCATCAGCATCCGCGATTTCGGCGAAGGGATCGACCCTGTGCATATCCCCCGCCTGACCGAACGCTTCTACCGTGTCGACAAGGCGCGGTCGCGCGACAGCGGCGGCACCGGGCTGGGACTGGCGATTGTGAAACATATCCTGAGCCGTCATCGCGGCCGCTTGGTGATCCGCTCCAAGCTTGGCGAGGGGACCAGCTTCGATGCAATTCTGCCCTGCGCATAACGTCTGTTGCTGGAGGGAAATGATCAGGGCGGCAAGGTTCGAACCTGCGACATACGGCACCCAAAGTCGCCTGTCATGGGCTTCCGGAACAGCATCGCGCATTGCCAAGGGACCGGATCATTCATATCGTGCTGGACGACGCTTCGGGCAGGCGCTCTGGATCAATCCGCCGAGCTCATGTGTCACCGCCCTCTTGATTGGCGAGAATGATCTCGCGCGAGGCAGAGGAGAACTCGCGGCTCCACACGACCCAGGCCGTCACTGCGATCCCGACAAGAAGGACCAGCGCGCCCGCCAGCCAGGCAAGTGCGCATAGCGCGAAATACATCGAGCGCAGGCCTGCATTGAAGTTCATGGCTGCACGCCCATTCAGCTGCCCGGCTTTCAGGGCGAGCGGGCGGCTCTGGGGGTGGGCGGGATCCTCTGGAACAGCGCCCATCACCACCGAACAGTAGCCGAAGACGCGATTGGCCCAGACGAATTTCAGAAACGCATTGCCCAGCATGAACAGCGCCAGAAAGAGCTTCGTCTGCAGAACAGCACCATCAGGGTCTACGCTGCCAAGCCGCTCAGTAACACCGGCCAGCAAGTCCACATTGCCGATCAGGGCCAGCAAACCGCCAATAGCCAGAAGGCATGTCGAGGCGAAGAAAGCCGTGCTCTGCCGCAGGCTCATCATGATCTGGGAATCGAAGATGCGCGGCTGGCGCCTGACCATCACTTCCATCCATTGCAGCCGATACGCTGACATCAGCACTGTCACGGACGGCCGTGCGCGCGACGGGTGGCCAATCCGCCATCCAAGCCAGAGCCAGACCGCAAAAAACGCGGCCACGGCAATGGCATCAAGCCAATTCAGCCCTTGTGTGAGCTTGAACAGAGTCACGATATCAGCCAATTGATCGTCCCGATACCCCCTAGTGTTCGCCACCTGATACAGGATACCCAATGACTGCTTGGAGCCCTCAGCGGACTTTCAGGAAACACGCAATCTTTGGCAGAGCCGCCTCTACTCTATTGCCCAAACGTTCCCATCAAAACTGACTGTCTGGTCGCCGAGTTCAACCTCTTGGCATACAGTGCCGGCAACGCGCTCTGGAGAAGTCAGAGTTCGGCAATACCTTCCATCTCGGATGGCCCATGCGCCTGCGACTACGTCGCCATTAGCGAGTGTGCCC
>SKSL01000162.1 GCA_007123015.1 Natronohydrobacter sp.
CACCGATGTGATGCAGTCCTGTGTCGCAGTTACCCCGAAAACAGGGGGTCACTGGGACTTAGGCCACATTCCGCGTTTTATATCAAAAACTTAGGAAAGACTGGCTGGGGTGGTAGGATTCGAACCTACGGTACACGGTACCAAAAACCGCTGCCTTACCACTTGGCTACACCCCAACTGCGCGCCTAGATAGCCAAGCCCTGTCGCGGCTGCAAGCCGAATCTTGCAACAAATCCGCCGGAAAATCGACCTGCCACACCGCAGCAGGTCGTCATCTTTGCCTCAGCTCTTGCGCGTGGGGCAGGTGTTCAGCCCGATCACAGAGTAGAGCGGACAGGTTTGCATCAGCCCGGTGGCCAAAGGCACCAGCCCGATCAGATAGAGCCAGCGCAGGCTGGCCTCGGCGTTCAGGAAGAACCCCAGAATCAGGGCCAGACCCACGACGATACGCAGGATGCGGTCAATGCCGCCGACATTCTTTGCCAGCATGGTGCAGTCTCCTTGTCATATGATTGCTTTTGCACGCTACAAGATGTGCAGCCGCAGGTCTGTGACAAGATCACACGGCAAGCCTGTGCAGCGCGGGCGGATCACAAATCGTGATACGCCCGCGCTCGGTCGCGATTACACCGCGCGCCACCAGCCGCTCGATATGGCGAGAGACGACCTCGCGGGCCGACCCGATCCGCGCGGCGAGTTCAGCATGGGTGGCAGTCACCATGTCACCTTGCGCCATATCGCACAAAGCCCGCGCCAGACGCGCTTCAATCCGAGCAAAGGCCACTTGTTCCAGCAAGCGCGTCAGTTCCGACATGCGCGCAGCAAAGGCACGAAAGACGAAGCTGCGGAAGGGCTCTGACTGCTCCATCAGGCTGTGAAACAGGTTTTGCGGCAACATCACCAGACGGCAGGGCGTCACAGCGCGCGCATCGCCTGTATAGGGCGCGTCACCCAGAAGCGCGAGTGTCGTCTGGATGCAGCTTTGTCCCGGCGCGATGGCATAGAGCAGGATTTCGCGCCCCGAAGCCCCTGTAAGCGTGACCTCGACGCGCCCGTCCAGCACGATGGCAAAACCCTGCGCGGCATCGCCTGCACGAAACAATGTTTCGCCCGCTGGCACGCCGATGCTGGGCAGCGCATCAAGCCGCGCCGCGTCGCGGCCTTCCAGCCCCGGCAGCAGCTGCGCCGCCCATCCCATCAGCTGCGCCCGCGTCCGCTCAGGCGCGGCAACAGCGCCGAGAAATCGCGCCCCTTGCCATCTTCGCGTTCAACGAAATCGGCATAGAGCGCGGTCGCGCGCGCACCTATCGGCGTATCGGCATCCACGGCTTCGGCCGCCTGTTGCGACAGGCGCAGGTCTTTCAGCATCAATTCCGCTGCGAAACCGGGTTTGTAATCATTATCTGCCGGGCTTTGCGGGCCGATACCGGGGGCCGGGCAATACGCGTTCATCGACCAGCTATAGCCCGAAGACGTCGAGACCACATCAAACATCTTCTGCCGGTCGAGCCCCAGCTTGTCGGCCAGCGCAAAGGCTTCGCAGGTGACAGCCATGGTCGCGCCGAGGATCATGTTGTTGCAGATTTTCGCAGCCTGTCCGGCCCCGGCCGCGCCGCAATGCACGGCTTTCTGGCCCATGAGCTCGAACAGCGGCCGAACAATTGCGAAAGCCGCATCCGACCCGCCGACCATGAAGGTCAGCGTGCCCCCCGTGGCCCCGCCAACCCCGCCCGAAACTGGCGCATCCAGCGCCTGCTGCCCCGCCGCCTGCGCCTGATCTGCCACAGCGCGGGCGCTGTCCACATCGACCGTCGAGCAATCGCAGAGCACCGCGCCTGCGGCCATCGCCGGGATCACTTCGTCCGCGACCGCGCGCAGGATCGCGCCATTGGGCAGCATGGTCAGCACGACCTCTGCGCCAGTTGCGGCTTCCGCCGCGCTTGCGGCCTTGACCACCCCTTCCGGGCAGGGGGCTGTCAGATCGAAGCCGGTCACCTGATGCCCCGCGCGCGCCAGATTGGCCGCCATCGGCCCACCCATATTTCCCAGTCCGATAAACCCGATTTTCATGGCGTGATCTCCTCCCCTTCGAAATTTAGTTCATTTGCACCCAGTGGCGCCAGCATCGCGGCCACCTCCGCCTCTGTCACAGCGGCCAGACTGTCATGCTGCCAGCGTGGGCTCTTGTCCTTGTCGATGATCGCCGCGCGGATGCCTTCCAGAAAATCCCCCTGTGCCATCGCGCGCCATGTGAAGCGATATTCCTGCGTCAAAGCCTGCCGGATCGTCGGCACGCGCCCTTGCTGAAGGATCGCCAGAGTGCAGGCCATCGAAAGCGGTGCATTGCGCTGTAGCGCGGCGCGCGCCTTTTGCGCGAACGCAGTGTCTTGCGGAGCAAGCCGCTCGGCAATTGCTGCGAGCGTCGTCTGCCCAAACGCATCATCGATGACAGCGGCCAAATCGGCAAACTGCCCCTGCGGCGGTGCCGTGCCCGTGAGTGCTGTAATCTGACCTGTGGCGATCAGCGCGGCCTTCGCTTCTGTCCAGTCTGCTTCCGGCAGGAACAGATCGGCAAAGCCCGCACGGATCGCGTCGGCAGGCCCCATGCGCGCGCCGGTCAGCCCCAGATAGGCCCCAAGCTGGCCCGGCGCGCGCGCCAACAGATAGGTGCCGCCCACATCGGGCAGCAGGCCGATCCCACATTCCGGCATGGCAATCTGGCTGCTCTCTCCGACGATCCGGTGGCTGGCATGGCAGCCCACACCGACGCCGCCGCCCATGGTGAAGCCGTGCAGAAAGCTGACCACGGGTTTCGGATAATCGGCGATCCGCGCATTCATGCGGTATTCATCGCGCCAGAAGCGCCGCCCGTAGCTGTAATCGCCGCGCGTGCCCGTGGCATACATCTCGGCAATATCGCCGCCTGCGCAAAAGGCTTTGTCGCCTTCCGCGTCGATCAGCACCAGCGCCACGCGGTCGTCCTGCGCCCAGGCGATCAGGGCGGCGTCAATCGCCAGACACATCTCATAGCTCAGCGCGTTCAGCGCCTTGGGCCGGGTCAGCGTGATCCGACCCGCGCGCCCCTCGATGCGGATATGAATATCGTCCATCAGCGCGCTGCCAGCATCTGCCGCGCCACGATCAGGCGCATGATTTCATTCGTGCCTTCCAGGATCTGATGCACCCGCAGATCACGCACCAGTTTTTCGACCCCGTAATCGGCGAGGTATCCATAGCCGCCATGCAGTTGCAGGCATTGATCCGCGACCCGACTTCCTGCTTCGGTTACGAATTTCTTGGCCATGGCGCAGAATTTCGTGGCATCCGGCGCGCCCTGATCCAGCTTCCACGCGGCTTGCCGCAGGAAGGTGCGCGCGGCCTGCAACTCGATCTCCATCTCGGCCAGCCGGAATTGCAGCGCCTGAAACTGATCGAGGCTTTGTCCGAAGGCCTTGCGCTCGCCCATATAGGTCAGCGTCGCATTCAGGGCCGCCTGTGCGCCACCAAGACTACAGGCCGCGATATTCAGCCGACCGCCATCAAGCCCCGCCATGGCATAGCGAAACCCCGCACCTTCCTCGCCCAGAAGCGCGTCTGCCCCCACCCGGCAATCGTCGAACTGCACTTGCCGTGTGGGTTGCGACCGCCAGCCCATCTTGTCTTCCAGACCGCCGAAACTCAGCCCCGCTGTGCCATCCATGACGACAAGCGCTGAAATTCCTTTTGGCCCGTCGCTGCCTGTACGGGCCATGACGATATAGCCATCCGAGTACCCCCCGCCCGAGATGAAGGCTTTGGTTCCGTTCAGCACATAGCCTTCATTATCACGCGCTGCGCGGGTTTTCAGTGCGGCTGCGTCCGATCCAGAACCAGGTTCGGTCAGGCAATAGGACATGAAACAATCCAGCGCGACCACACGCGGCAGAAGGTCAGCGCGCATCTGATCCGAGCCGAATTTGTCGATCATCGCCGCACACATATTGTGGATCGACAGAAAAGCCGCGACCGATGGGCAGGCCATCGACAGCGCCTCGAAGATCAGTGTCGCATCCAGCCGCGAGAGTCCCGCCCCGCCCGACTCTTCCCGTACATAAAGCCCCCCGAACCCCAGTTCCGCGAATTGCGACCAAAGCTCTTTCGGGATCGTGCCCGCGGCTTCCCAATCGCGGGCATGCGGCGCGATCTGTTCGGCACCGAAACTCTGGGCCATCTCGAAAATGGCCTGCGATTCTTCGCTAAGCGCAAAATCCATTGCTGTCTCCTCCTGCGACTCGGGCCCTTCGCTAGGGGGCAACTGTTTCAGGATTTTTGCAGGAAAAGGAACAGGGCAGGGGGCAACCTGATGTTGTGGGTGCAAAAAGCCCGGATGCCCAAGCCAGGCTTCAGGGCTGCGACCAGAGCCTTTGGCCACTGGCCTGCGCCACGCTGCGCAATTCCAGCTTGCCGTCGCGCCATCTGTAAGCCTGCGCACCAGTTCGGCGCAGCTCTGTCGAAGTGATCAGCAGGCAAGGCCCGCCCGGCCCGTCATAGGGCGTATTGGTTACCACGATCCGCCCCGGCAGACAGAGCGCGGGCAAATCGGCCAGCGCGCGCTTGCCAGACAGATGCACAACATCGAACCCTTCCCCGCGCAGATGCACCACGCTGTCTCGGGGCCCTGCGTTGCTGCGCGCATGGGCTTGCGCCTGATCAGCGCTGTCGCCATCCGATTTCAACCAGCTTGCCGCCGTGAAACTGCCCGAACGTGCCCGGCTCAGCATCCGCCCCTCTTGCCCCAACAGCCCGACTACCTCTCCCTCCGGCGCGATCAGCAGCGCAGGGCGGTCGGTCATCACCCAGAGCGCGAGAGCAAGCCCCATTGCCGCAAGCCCTGCCCAACGGGCCGCGCCCTGCCACAGGATCAGCCAGAGCGCGCCAAGGCTCATCAGTGGAATGACCCGCCAGTCCGGCTCGACAATCGGCATGACAGCCCCGGGCAGGGCACTGACTTTGGCGGCGACGGTCAGGATCCAGCCAATCGCAGGCGACATGATCGCAAGCCCGATCCAGTCCAGCCCGAAAGGCGCGAGGATCGCGGCCAGAACCGCCGCAGGCATGATCACCAGCCCCATCAGCGGCACTGTCAGCAGATTGGCGATCAAACCATATTCGGCGATCCGGTTGAAACTTGCTGCTGCAATCGGGGCCGTGGCAAGGCCCGCGACTAGCGAACAGATCACGACCGAGAGCGCGGGCAGCGCCCAGCGCGGGATGCGTGCGCGCCAGTCGCGGTCGTCACTCAGGACGCGGAACACGGCGACCAGCGCGATCGTGGCCGCGAAGCTCATCTGGAACCCCGCCTGCACCAGTGCTTCGGGGCGCAGGATCAGGATGATCATTGCCGCCATCGCGACCGAGCGCAGAGAAATCGCCCGTCGGTCCAGCAAGACGGCGACCAGCATCACTGCCACCATGATAAAGGCGCGCTCTGTCGCGATATTGCCCCCCGAGAGCAGAAGATAGAACGCCCCGGCCCCCAGCGCGCCAAGGGCGGCCAGCTTGCGGATCGGCACGCGCAGCGCGAAGGGCGGCACCAATGCCATCATCAGCCGCAACAGGCCGAAGACAAAGCCGGTCAGCAAGCCCATATGCAGCCCAGAGATTGCCAGCAGATGCGCAAGGTTCGACCGGCGCAGATGTTCCAGATGTTCCTGCGCGATGCCAGAGCGGTCGCCCGTCAGGATGGCCGCTGCAAAACCGCCGCGTTCGCCCGGCATCCGGTCCTGCACAGCGCGCGATATCTGCATGCGCAGCCGGTGGATCGCAAGCCCCTGCGCGCCCGCGCTGGCCGGGGCGGCGATCAGCACGGGGATGCGCGTGTAGCCAACGGCCCCCAGCCCCTCGAACCAGGCCATGCGCCGAAAATCAAACCCGCCCGGTTCTGATGGCGCGGGCGGTGGGCCAAGATGTCCCGTTGTCATCACGCGCAGCCCCGGTTCGGGGTCAAGATGGTCTTGCGCGCCATGCAGGGACAGCCGCACTGTTTGTGGGGTGCGGGCGGGGGCGATGCCTTCCAGCCAGACCTGATCGAGCGTCAGGCGTATGGCGTCACTGGCGGACCGGTCGATCTTGACGATCCGCCCTTCGATAGCGCCGTAAAAGCGATAGTTCAGAACGGGGCCTGCGACCTGATGCGCCCGGTAGCCCGCAATCAGTATTCCGCAAATGACCAGCAGCAGCGCCATGACCAGCGGAACAAGGTCTTCAGCCAGCCAGCGCGCGGCCAGCATCAGCATCAGCGCAACCGCCCCCAATGCTGCCCATTCTGCGGCTATCGGTTCGCGCGGCAAGCCGAAATAGGTCCCGATCCCGACGGCCAGACAGACGGGTGCGAACAGGAACAGATGCCTCCGCTGCCGCGCGATGGCGTCACACAGCCCCGGTGCCAAACGCCGGGGCAGCCCTATGGGCAGGGCCAGACTGCGCACTCTTGTTTCCACAGTCATCCTTGCCTAGAACCCTGCTCACCTTATCATGCCCCAAACTGGTTTCCAGAAAGTTAAAGCACCCATGTCCAGCCCGGTTGTCACTCGTTTCGCCCCTTCTCCGACGGGCTATCTGCATATCGGCGGGGCTCGGACGGCGCTGTTTAATTGGCTCTATGCGCGGGGGCGCGGCGGCAAGTTTCTGCTGCGGATCGAAGACACCGACCGCGCTCGATCGACCCCCGAGGCGACCGAGGCGATTCTCAAGGGGCTGACATGGCTGGGACTTGACTGGGATGGCGACCCGATCAGCCAGTTCGCCCGCGCTGGCCGCCATGCCGAGGTTGCGCAGCAGATGCTTGCTGCGGGGCATGCCTATAAATGCTTTTCGACGCAGGAAGAGATCGAAGCCTTTCGCGAAGCTGCCCGCGCAGAGGGGCGTTCAACGCTATTCCGCTCGCCCTGGCGCGATGCGGACCCGGCGACACACCCGGACGCGTCCTATGCGATTCGGGTGAAGGCGCCGCAGACTGGTGAAACCATCATCCGCGATCAGGTGCAGGGCGATGTGCGCATCCGCAATGACCAGTTGGACGACATGATCGTGCTGCGCTCGGATGGGACGCCGGTCTATATGCTGGCAGTGGTGGTCGATGATCACGACATGGGCGTGACCCATGTGATCCGGGGCGATGACCATCTGAACAATGCCGCGCGGCAGATGCTGGTGTATAACGCGATGGGCTGGGAAGTTCCTGTTTTTGCACATATTCCGCTGATCCACGGCCCCGATGGCAAGAAATTGTCCAAGCGGCATGGGGCCTTGGGGGTCGAGGAATATCAGCGCATGGGCTATCCGGCCGCCGCCATGCGCAACTATCTGGCGCGTCTGGGCTGGAGCCACGGAGATGACGAGTTCTTCACCGATGAGCAGGCAAAGGCCTGGTTTGATCTGCCAGGAATCGGCAAATCGCCTGCGCGGCTGGATTTCAAGAAACTCGACCACCTGACTGGCCAGCATATGAGCGTGGCCGAGGATGCTGCACTGCTGCATGAATTGGAGGCTTATCTTGATGCGAGCGGAAAGATACCGCTAACACAAGCACAGAACGACGGGCTTCTCAAAGCCATGCCCCTGGTCAAGGACAAGGCAAAGAGCTTCGATCAAATCATTGAAAAAGCGTATTTTATATTAAATGAGCGCCCTCTGGTCCCGGACCAGAAGGCGGCCAAGGCGCTTGATGATGTATCCCGTGGTATACTGTGGGAATTGACGCCGCGCTTGCAAAATGCTAGCTGGAGCCGAGAATTTCTGGAGGAGGCTGTCACGGAAGTCGCGCAGGCACATGGTCTGGGTCTTGGCAAGGTTGCGCAGCCGCTTCGGGCCGCGCTTGCCGGGCGCATGGTCAGTCCCAGTGTGTTTGACATGATGGTGCTTCTGGGCCGCGAGGAAACTCTTGGCCGCTTGAAAGATGCAGCGACCGACGCCTAGGGGTTTCCCTGAGCATGAGGTCTTGTCTGCCTGCCGCCAGAAGGCGCGCAGGCCAACACGAAAGGAAGATGCATGGCGCACGGGACAGAGACTGCGAAATTGACCATCGGCGACAAGGTGATTGACCTGCCCGTTCTGAAACCTTCGATCGGTCCGGATGTGATCGACATTCGGAAGGTTTATGCCCAGACAGATACTTTCACTTACGACCCCAGCTTTACTTCGACCGCGTCCTGTTCCTCGACCATCACCTATATTGACGGCGACAAGGGCGAGCTTCTGTATCGGGGCTACCCGATCGAGCAACTGGCGGAAAAATCGCATTTCCTAGAAACCTGCTATCTGCTGCTTTACGGGGAACTGCCATCGGCCGCTCAGCTGGAAGATTTCGAGCTGCGCGTCACGCGTCACACCATGCTGCATGAGCAGATGCGAAACTTCTTCAGCGGGTTCCGCCGCGACAGCCACCCGATGGCCGTTATGACCGGTGTGGTCGGCGCGATGTCGTCCTTCTACCATGACAGCACCGATATCAACGACCCTTGGCAGCGCGAAGTGGCCGCGATCCGCATGATCGCCAAGATGCCGACCATTGCTGCCTGGGCCTACAAGTATTCGCTGGGCCAGCCTTTCGTTTACCCGAAGAACAGCCTCGATTATTCAGGCAATTTCCTGAACATGTGTTTCTCGGTCCCGGCCGAGGAATATGTGGTCGATCCGATCCTG
>SKSL01000123.1 GCA_007123015.1 Natronohydrobacter sp.
ATGAGGCGCTGGCCGCCACAGCGCCGGGGTTGCGCACACTGGCCGGTCAGTTGAACGGCTTGCGCGACCTGCCCGGCGCTCAGGGCCCGGTTGATCCTGCCCTGACCCTTCATGCGGCCCTTGCTGACGCGACGGGCGCGCTGTTCGGCAATACGGGTCCGATGGGCCAACGCGCCCATTCTGTGATGACCGAGCGCGCCGGGGCGCGCGCAGCCGAGGGGCTGGAGGCGGCTTTGCAAGAGCGCAGCGTCGCGCTGGGCCGCGCCATTGCCGCGCATGTGCTGGATTGGGCGGCCAGCGATGGCGGGGCAGAGATCGTCAATATGGGCTTTCCGCTCGACTACTCGCCCGACCCGCATCCTGCTGCCTGGCAGCCCACCAGCGTGATCCGGCAGCAACAGGCCCCGCTCTTGCCGCATTGGGCGCGTTTGCGCCCTTTGGCCATGCCCGATGGCACGGCCTGCAGCATCCCGGCGCATCCTGCTTACGACCCTGCGCCGGGATCAGTCTTTCATGACGCAGCCTTGGAAGTGGTAGACATCGCCGCTGCGCTGACCGAAGAGCAAAAGCTGATCGCACGTTTCTGGGCCGACAAACCGATGCTCTCGCCCACCCCACCAGGGCACTGGATTGCCATTCTGCTCGATATCGCCGAACGCGACGGGCTGTCGGCTGCGCGGCTGGTCGAGGCCTTGGCGAAACTGGGGGCCGCGCAACACGACGCGTTTATCGCCTGTTGGGAAGCCAAATATGCCTATAACCTGCTGCGCCCTGTGACTTATATCCGCCGCCATATCGACCCTGATTGGACGCCCTTGCTCGAAACCCCGCCTTTCCCGGAATTCCCGTCAGGCCACAGCACGCAATCGGGGGCCTCGGCCACGGTCCTGACGGCGCTTTTCGGCGATGATTTCGCTTTTGACGACCACACCCATGTCGATGAGGGCCTGCCTGTGCGCCGCTTTCCGTCCTTCTGGGCCGCAGCCGAAGAAGCGGCCATGTCGCGGCTTTACGGGGGCATCCATTACCGCTTCGGCAATGAGGCCGGAACCGAGCAGGGTCGATGCGTAGGGGCCTATGCGGCGGCGCTGAGAACGCGGGCATGAGGGTTCGGATCGCGGCGCTGCTTGTGCTGGCAAACCCGGCTGTCGCGGAGCCGCTTGTCCCACAATTCACCGAAGAAACCGCAAGTGCCGGGATCGACACGATCTATCAGGGCGACTGGGAGTATATGGTCGGCGGGGGTGTCGCGGCGTTTGACTGTTCCGGCAATGGCTTTCCGGATCTGTTTGTTGCCGGGGGCGAGGCCACCTCAAGCCTCTATCTGAACCGCAGCGCGCAGGGCGGGCCGCTGGTTTTCGAGCGCTCGGACGCATTGGCGCTGGAAGGCGTGATCGGGGCCTATCCGCTGGATATCGACAGTGACGGGATCATTGATCTGGTGATCCTGCGCCAAGGTGCAAACAAGCTGATGCGCGGGCTGGGCGGGTGCCAGTTCGAAGATGCAAGCAACCTCTGGGGATTTGACGGGGGCGATGCATGGTCCACCGCCTTTGCGGCGATCTGGGAAGATGGGCAGGACTGGCCCACACTTGCCATCGGCAATTATATCGACCGCGCGGCTGATGGCTTTCCATGGGGGTCGTGCACTGACAATTGGCTGCACCGGCCAGCAGGCGCGGGCTTCGCGCCGCCCATCGCCCTGACCCCCTCTTATTGCGCGCTGTCGATGCTGTTCACTGATTGGAACCGGTCGGGCCAGCCTGCACTGCGTGTCTCGAATGACCGCGAATACTACCGGGGCGGGCAGGAACAGATGTGGCATCTCGATCCGGATCAGCCCCCGCGCCTTTATACCGAGGATGAGGGCTGGCAGCGGCTGCGCATCTGGGGCATGGGGATCGCAGCGGCCGATCTGACGGGCGACAGTTATCCCGAATATGTCCTGACCAGCATGGCCGATAACAAGCTGCAACGGCTGAAAGCGCCCGGCAGCGGTGTCCCGGATTATGCTGATATCGCTTTCGCGGCCGGGGCCACAGCGCACAGACCGTATACGGGTGGGGATATCCGGCCCTCGACGGCCTGGCATGCGCAACTTGCAGATGTGAACAATGACGGGCGGCTGGATCTCTTCATCGCCAAGGGCAATCTGGCCGAAATGCCAGATTTCGCGCAGGATGATCCGAATAATCTCCTTCTGCAGACCGAAGACGGCGTTTTCATCGAGGCAGGGCTTGAGGCCGGTGTGGCCAGCATGGCCATCGGGCGGGGTGCACAGCTGGTTGATCTGAACTTGAACGGGCAGCTGGATCTGGTGGTCGTCAATCGCTGGACACCGGCTGAGATTTGGCGGCAGACCAGCCCGGATAGCGGGAACTGGCTGCAGCTGCGCATCGAACAAGAGGGCGCGAACCGCAATGCCATCGGGGCCGTGGTGCAAATCCTGCGCGATGAGATCCTGGAATGGCATGACGTTGTCTCAGGCGGCGGGCATGCCAGCGGGGCGCTGGGATGGGTGCATTTCGGCCTGGGCAGTGCGGATGAGATCGCGCTGCGGGTGATCTGGCCCGATGGAACAAAGGGGGCCTGGCATACGACGCATGCCAATCAGTTCGTGGTCTTGCATCGCGGGCGCGAAATCGAGAGCTGGTCGCCCTGAAACCCATGCCGACGAAACCACCGGGCGAGTGGCACGAGAGCCCGGCTGCGACCGCGCAGATGGCCTGCAGGGCCCGGCGCATCGACGCCGGTGCAGGTGCGGCGGCAGGTTAGCGTGTTTCCCGATCAGGTTGAAGCATTGCTTTTATTGCGCGGAACAAGGCCGCAGGCCGCCGCGCAGACCACTGTGCCGAGTGTTCCCTCTGTCCCGCATAGCTGTCATTGGCCACTGACGGCGTCTGGCACACGGGACCCTTAAGTCAGGTGGCGGAGACCAGCTGCATGTCTATGTCTGAAACAGCCAACCATACAGGATCTTGCCTTCTGCACCAAATCCCGTCATGTGACAGGCGTTCTCAGGGCGGGGTGAAATTCCCCACCGGCGGTGACAGCCCGCGAGCGCCTTTTGGCAGTGTCCGGAAGGGTCAAGCAGATCCCGGTGCAATTCCGGAGCCGACGGTGAAAGTCCGGATGCAAGAGAACCAGTCGCCGGGCAAGACCGCTCCGCGCAGCTGGCCGCGCCTTGGGACCAACTTTCGACAGGCAAAGGATGGTTCCATGACTGACATACTCAAGATCGCCTTCATCAAGGCCAGGTGGCATGCTGACATCGTGGATCAGGCACTGTTCGGCTTCCGCACATGCCTTGATGAACGCGGCGCAAAGACAGACATCACCAGCTTTGGTGTGCCAGGGGCTTTCGAGATGCCGCTGCTTGCACAGAAGCTGGGGCGCAGTGGCCGTTTCGACGCGATCATCTGCGCCGCACTGGTGGTCGATGGCGGGATCTACCGCCATGAATTTGTGGCGCAAGCGGTCATCGACGGGTTGATGCGGGCGCAATTGGACACTGGCGTGCCCGTGTTTTCAGTCTCGCTCACGCCGCACCACTTCCAGCCGACGGCCGAACATATCGATTTTTTCCGCAACCATTTTGTCAAGAAGGGTGCAGAGGCCGCAGAGGCTGTGCTGATGACTGCAGCCCTCGAGGTCTGAGCGATGAGCCTTCCCTCTTTCCGGTTTACAAGCGCCGCCGATATCCGTTTCGGTCGCGGCGCGGCACTGCAAGCGGTGCCGGATCTGGCACAGCTGGGCGCGCGTGTGCTTCTGGTCCATGGGGCCACAGCGCAGCGTGTCCGCTGGCTGGAACAGGCCCTGACCGCCGCGGGCTGTGATGTGTCAGGCTATGCCATCCCCGGCGAGCCCGATATCGCGATGATCACATCTGGTGTCGCAGCAGGCCGCGACAGGCGCGCGCAGGCCGTCATCGCCTGCGGCGGTGGGGCCGTGATCGATGCAGGCAAGGCAATCGCGGCGCTGGTCCCGGCCAGACGCCCGATGCTTGACCATCTGGAAGTGGTCGGACAAGGGCTGCCGCTAGAAGCAGACCCCCTGCCCTTCGCAGCAATCCCGACCACTTCCGGGACCGGGGCAGAAGTGACCCGCAACGCCGTGATCGCGGTTCCTGACGCCCGGCGCAAGGTCTCGCTGCGGGATGTGCGGATGCTGGCACGTCTGGCGATCATCGACCCTTCCCTGACAGATGGCTGTCCGCGCAGCATCACACTCGCCTCGGGCCTAGATGCGCTGACGCAAGTCATCGAACCCTATCTGTGCACAGGTGCCAACCCGATGACCGATGCGCTTTGCCTGTCGGCCATCGAAAGCGGGATGCGCGGGCTTGTCACGCTGATGACGCGTGAAGATGCGGATGCGCGCGACGCCATGGCATGGACCAGCCTGTGCGGCGGGCTGACCTTGGCGAATGCCGGGCTGGGCGTTGTGCACGGATTGGCCGGGCCGCTTGGCGGGCTGTCCGGAGCGGCACATGGCGCGATCTGCGGCGCATTGCTGCCTCATGGGCTGGCGGCGAATGCCGATCATGCCGCGGGCGAGACACGCCATCGGATTGCACAAGTCTGTGACAGTCTGGCCCGCGTCCTGTCCACACAGCCAGAACACGCCCTCGCAGCGCTGGAAGCCTGGGCGCGCGACGCCGGGCTGCCGGGGTTGGAGGCGCAAGGGGTGAGCGAAGCGCATCGGCGCGACGCTGCCACAATGGCCGCCAGTTCGTCCTCGATGAAAGCCAATCCCGTCTCATTGGACGAAGCAGTTCTTCGGGATATCATGGAGAGGGCGCGGTGAATGCGTTGGATGGCGGGGCCTTGCCTGCTGCGTCAATTGATCGATCCCCAAGGCCGCGCGTCGTGACCATCGCAGACTGTGCCGTGTCGTTCACCTTGCAGGATGATATCTTGGCGCGGATGCGGTCGTCTCGGAACTGGGCATGACAGACATTCTGGCCACGACGCAGCCGACCGGCTTTGAGGCGGACGGGTTCAAATTCGACTGACAGAGTGGGACGCAAGACATCACTGATGCGCCAATCCGTTGCCTCTGCTTTACCCAAAAATGCCTTTTTGCACGGCGCGACTTTGAGGACCGTCATACAATCAGCGGTTCGAAACGCAGCACCTGCAACAGGATTCCTCTGGCGAGCGCATTGCCAGCTTGCTAATCAGAAAGGACAATGGACCTCGTTTGATCGAGGTTTGTCACAGATTGACAGGAGTGGTTGATGTCAGCGACCCAAGCGACCAGCGATCTCGAAGGCGTGGTGTTGCGCGCGAGAAGTATTCCTTCTTCAGTCGGCGAGAGCTTCCCGATTGGCTCATCGACGGTCTCGAGGAATACTTCTCTGATGAACGAAACCGTCACCACTGTCCTGAATGACGGGCGGCTGGTCGCGGCGTGGATAACCGGCACCGTGAGCTTTACGGGCGAAGGTTTCAACATCGGCGCACAACTTCACGAAACGGATGGTCTTAAAGTCGGAGAGGAGTTCAGGGTCAACACCACCACGTTTCTGAGCCAGAAACACCCCTCCATCACTGCGCTGAATGATGGCGGCTTTATCGTGGTCTGGATGGACAACAGCCGGACGGGTGACGACACCTCGGGCACAGCCGTGCGCGCGCAGGTCTTCGATGCTGATGCTGTGAAAATCGGCGATGAGTTTCTGGTCAACACGACGACAGCGAGTGATCAAAAAGCCCCGACTGTGACAGCGCTGAATGATGGCCGTTTCGTTGTCGCCTGGGAGGACAACTCGCAGATCGACGGCACGGTTTGGGGCATTCGTGCGCAGCTGTTCGAGGCCGATGGCAGCAAGATCGGTGAAGAATTTCCGGTCAGCGCAACGACCAGCTTCTGGGACAGAAGCCCTGCAATCAGCGCGCTGGCTGATGGGGGATTTGTGGCAGCGTGGGCGGCAGGTTTCCGCAGAGAACTCCGCGCGCAGATCTTTGACCCCGCCGGCGAGAAGCTGGGACCGGAGATCCAGGTCGATACAAACGTCAATGCTGAGACCTTTCGCAGTCTATTGCAACCCAGCATTACCGGGCTGACAAACGGTGGCTTCGTCATTGCGTGGCAGGATACCAGCGCGACAGGCGATCCGAGGTCCAGCTTGGATATCCGTGTGCAGATATTCAATCCTGATGGCAGCAAGGCAGGGGATGAATTTCTGGCCAATACGACCACTCTGGGGCGACAGGCAGACCCCGTGATCACTGCACTGGGTGAGGACCATTTCGTGATCGCCTGGACAGATAGGGCGCGCCCGGATTTGTCATTATCAGATATCTTCACCCGCGCGCAGGTCTTCGACATTGACGGGAACAGGGTGCTTGATGAGTTTGTGGTCGATCCGATGCGGCCAGCGGGAGAATCGCGATATGCGCCGACAGTGAATGCACTGGACGAGAGCCGCTTCATCATCACCTGGTTCGATGACCCCCGCAACAGCCTTGAGGGCGGGTACGCAGGCTTGCGTGCGCAGATTTTCGACGCAAGCCTTGCGGAACCAGTTGATGATCTGCTTGTCGGGGGACCGGGAGATGACACGCTGATCGGCGGTGATGGCAATGATCTGTTGATCGGGGGGCCGGGGCGTGACCAGCTTTTCGGAAATAACGGGGATGACACGCTCATTGGCGATACGTTCGTGGCAGCCCATGAGCTGGAGCATGGGCTGGCCGTCTATCGGCTGTATCAGGCGATCCTTGGGCGCGAAGCCGATGGGGTCGGTCAGGCAGGATGGACCCTGCGATTGGCAAGCGGGACGAATTCGCTGGAAGAGATCGCAGCAAGCTTTATGGGCAGTCCGGAATTCCTGCAAACCTATGGGGGTCTTTCCAATCTCGACTTCATCATCTTGCTCTATGAGAACGTGCTGGGCCGCGGCCCCGATGGAGCGGGGATGATACAATGGATGACACGGCTCACAGAGGGAACACCGCGGGCCGATGTGGTTCTGGGTTTTTCCGAATCCGTGGAATTCATTGCCGCCACGACCGACCGCGCGACCGAGTTCACGCGCGCCGCGGACCCGGCCATCTGGCAGGGCGATGTGTTCCGGCTTTATCTTGCGACCCTTGGCCGCGAACCTGATCTTGCCGGGTTTCAGGGCTGGGCAAATGAATTGGGCAATGGCACCCCATTCCTGACGGCGGTCGCAGGCTTTGTGGATAGCCGCGAGTTCCAGAACACCTATGGCGCGCTCGACAACGACGCTTTCGTCACACTTCTTTACCAGAATGTGCTGGGCCGCGACCCGGATGCTGACGGGCTTGCAGAGTGGATCGCCTTGATGGCTGACGGCATGACCCGTCCGGAAGTCGTCACGGGCTTCTCGCAATCAGCCGAGTTCATCCGCGACACGGCGCCCGCACTGCGCGACTGGATTCGCGCGCAAGGCACGGATGATAGTCTGGACGGTGGCGCAGGAACCAATGCGCTCTGGGGCGGGATGATGGCCGATGTATTCCGCTTCTCGCAGGCGGATGCGGGCACGCATCATGTGCAGGATTTCGCGCCCTGGGACTTCCTCGATTTCCGGGGCTTCGGCTTCACCTTGCCCGATGATGCCCTGACGCGGATGGAACAGGCAGGCGCGGATGTGGTCTTCTCGGATCAGGGCACGACAGTCGTTCTGGCCAATACGCAGCTTTCCAGCCTGGAGGCGGATTCGTTCATCTTTGGCTAATGACGCGGCCTCACTGACCATCGCTTGCGCGATGGTGATGGAGGTTTTCACACCTCGGCTGCCTTGGTCGTGGGGCAGTTTCTTCGCCATCACGAAGCGGGCAGCAAGGCGCATCTGGTGTTTATGCCGGCACGGAATACAGGCGCTGCGCGCGCTGCTCTGGGCATGACCAGCGTCCTTCACATTTGGGGCTCGGCGTCGTGCTGAAAGCATGCCTCTGGCGTGACGATACGCTGTCGCATGCGCTTGAAAGCCTGTGGCACCGCAAGGCAAACCCGGTAACAGCCACCCATGCAGTTGTCGCGGCCCGCACCATTCTGGAGGTGCTGCCGGCGCTGGTCGCCGCTCCCGATGACCCGGAGTTGCGCAGCCGGATGGCCGAGGTGTCCCTGTCTGCGGGGCTGGCCTTCTCGGGTACGCGAACCGCGATCGCACATTCGATCTCTTATCCCGTCACTTTGCGACACGGCGTCACGCATGGCATCGCCTGCTCTTTCACCTTGCCGATGATCCTGCACAGTCTTGCCGATGCCGACGGTTTGCACGGTCGCGCGTTGCGCGACATCTTCGGCCCTGATCTGCGCGTCGGCGCTGGGAAACTTGCGGCGTTCCTGGATGGGCTGGGTGTCGGACTGGCGCCCGCCGATTACGGGATCGATGCCGCCGCATGGGAAAACATCCTGGCCGAGGCGACGGATGGTCCGCGCGGCCGGAACTTCATCGGCGCGACCACCCGCTTGCACCCTGTCGCGCCGCGCGCAGCATGACGCAGTCGGACAAGCAGACAACAAGACAAAGGCAACGAATATGAACCATTTCAAGGCAGTGGTGTTCGACTGGGCGGGAACCACCATCGATTTCGGCTCCTTCGCGCCGATGGGCGTTTTCGTCAAGGCGTTCCGCCATTTCGATATCGAGGCGACCATTGCCGAGGCCCGCGCGCCGATGGGGGCGCCCAAACGTGACCA
>SKSL01000244.1 GCA_007123015.1 Natronohydrobacter sp.
GATGCGATCCGCCGTTCGCGCCTGAAGAAGAAGACTCTGTTCGAGATGGACCCGGATGAGGACGTGCTGGCCTGTCGCGTCGAATACATGCGGCTGGCCGAGGCGCTTTACAATGGCACCGAGGCCATGAACCCCGCGCCCCTGCCTGACCGCGATATTTTCGAGCTGCTTGGATTTGACTGATGCGCGATTTGATCACCCCCACCAGCTATGACGCGACCCGCGCGCGTGTGGCGAGCTATTTTGACGGCACCGCGACCCGCGTCTGGGAGCGTCTGACCTCGGATGCGCCAGTGTCGCGCATCCGCCAGACTGTGCGCGAAGGCCGCGACACGATGCGCGCGATGATGCTGGCGCAATTGCCCGAAGACTTGCGCGGTGCGCGGGTGCTCGATGCAGGCTGCGGCACGGGTGCTGCCACGGCAGAACTGGCCGCGCGCGGGGCGGATGTGGTGGCGATTGATATTTCGCCCAAGCTGGTCGAGATCGCGGCCAAGCGCCTGCCCGAAGGCTTGGCGGGCCGCGTAACCTTCCGCTCGGGCGACATGCTGGGCGCGACGCTGGGCCAGTTCGATCATGTCATCGCGATGGACAGTCTGATCTATTACACGCGGCCTGATCTGGAGGTTGCGCTGGGTGAGTTGAGCCAGCGTGCAGGCCAGATCGTCTTCACGCTGGCCCCGCGCACGCCGCTTCTGATGACCATGTGGCATGCAGGCCGCCTATTCCCGCGCGCGGACCGCTCGCCCACGATGATCCCCCATGATCATCGCCGGATCACTGTCGACGGGCTGTCCCGTGTCGGCCGGGTGACGCGGGGTTTCTATATTTCTGAATGCCTTAAGGTGGTGTCATGATCATTCCCAAGGCCATGTTCAGCAAGATCGGCCTCAACTGGCTGCCCTTCGCAGATGCGGCCTCGGAAGGCTTGCCGCTGCGCCAGATCCTGCGACTGTCCTTGTTCCAGGTCTCGGTGGGCATGGCGACGGTGCTGCTGCTTGGCACGCTGAACCGCGTGATGATCGTGGAACTGTCACTCGCCGCCTCGCTCGTGGCCTTCATGATCGCGCTGCCCGTGCTGATCGCGCCGTTCCGCGCGCTTCTGGGCTTCAAATCCGACAATCACCGCTCGGCCATTGGCTGGAAGCGCATCCCCTATCTGTGGTTCGGATCGCTCTGGCAATTCGGCGGGCTGGCGATCATGCCTTTCGCGCTCTTGGTGCTGACCGGCGATGTGGTCCATGACGTGCCCTTCGCGGGCGAAGTCATTGCCGCGCTCGCCTTCCTGATGACCGGCTTCGGGCTGCATATGACCCAGACAGCGGGTATCGCGCTGGCGGCAGATCGGGCTGATGATGAAACCCGCCCGCGCGTCGTGGCGCTGCTTTACGTCACTTTCCTTGCGGGCATGGCGATTTCGGCGCTGATCGTCGGTTATTTGCTGCGCGATTTCAGTGACTTGCGCCTGATCCAGGTGGTGCAGGGCTGCGCAGTCTTTACACTGGCGCTGAATGTGATCGCGCTGTGGAAGCAGGAAAAGATCAAGCCGATGACGCGCGAAGAGCGCGAGGCCCCCAAACCCGCCTTCAAGGACGCATGGCGCGACTACATGTCAGGTGGTCAGGCCGGCCGGCTGCTGGCGGTCGTGTTCGTGGGCGGGCTGGCCTTCAACATGCAGGATGTGCTGCTGGAACCCTATGGCGGCGAAGTTCTTGGCCTGTCAGTTGCCGCGACCACCACATTGACCGCAGTCTGGGCTGTCGGCGCGCTGCTTGGCTTCTGGCTGGCCGCCAAATGGCTGGCACGTGGTATGGACCAGTTCCGCATGGCCGCGCGTGGTATTCTGGCGGGCATCTTCGCCTTCGCGGCCGTGATCTTCGCCGGACCCCTGCAATCGAGCTTCATCTTCTTCTCAGGCGCTTTCGGGATCGGCTTCGGGCTCGGCCTGTTTGCTGTTGCCACGCTGACCGCGGCGATGGAAATGCCCCGGCGCGGCATTGTCGGCGGGGGCATGGCGCTCGGGGCCTGGGGGGCGGCGCAGGCCACAGCGGCAGGGCTCGCCGTCGCACTTGGTGGCGGGATCCGCGACACAGTTCAAGGGCTGGCCAATGCCGGACATCTGGGCGAGGGTCTGATGACCCCCGATATCGGCTATTCCGTCGTCTATCATATCGAGATCGGGCTTTTGTTCCTGACCCTCATTATTCTTGGCCCGCTGGTGCGGACCCGGATCTACGACCCCGCGCAAAATCGCAATCAACGGATCGGCCTGGCCGATTTCCCAACCTGACCTTCAAGGAGGACACCCCATGGATGCCCCATATGGCTGGATATTTTTCGGCAATTTCGACCTGGCTCTGATCTCGCTCTACATGTTCTGGATATTCTTTGCCGGGCTGATCTATTACATCCAGCGCGAGAACCAGCGCGAAGGCTATCCGCTGGAAAACGAAGACGGCTCGCTGACCGAATCGAACCTGTCGACGCCAGAGCCCAAGACCTTCATCCTGCCGCATGGCCGTGGCGAATACAAAGCCCCCAACTACGAGCGCGAAACCCGTGATCTCGCGCTGGCACCGACCTCGGGCGGCACGGGCTTTCCCTTCGCGCCCACGGGCAATGCGCTGAAAGACGGTGTGGGTCCGGCATCCTGGTCCGCGCGCCGCGATGAGGCCGAGCTTGACGGCCATGGTCATCCGAAGATCCAGCCGATGGCGAAAGTCGGCGAGTTTTCGGTCGCTGCGGGCCGTGATCCGCGCGGTCTGCCGATCATGTGCCATGACCGCAAGAGCCCCGGCAAGGTCAGCGATATGTGGGTCGATGTGCCCGAACAGCTGGTTCGTTATCTGGAAGTCACGCTTGACGATGGCGGCAAGCGGATGGTGCCCATGCCCATGGTCAAGATCAAATCGGACCGCGTGGTGGTGAATGCGCTCGATTCCGAGAGCTTCAAGGACATCCCCACCATCGCCTCGGATGCGCAGATCACCAAGCTCGAGGAAGACAAAGTCTCGGCCTATGTCGCTGGCGGCTATCTCTACACAGCCGACAAGCGCGCGTCAGAGTGGAAAGCGCTCTCGAAAGCTCTGTCAGAGCCGGTCTGAGCGGCCCTCTGACGATACGACCATAAAAAACAAGGAACCGACCCATGTCACATGATGATTTCGCCTTTGAACCCGTGAAGGGATTGCCAGAACGGCCCCCGGAACATGAAATCATCTTGTGGCAGGGCCGGCCTGACACGTTTGCGCTCGCGCGTGAATCCTTCAAGATTACCTGGATCACTGTCTATTTCGCGGGTGTCGTTTTCTGGCGGGCCTCGGTCGGGGCAGCAGATGCCGGGCTTGCGGGCGCTGTGGCCTTCGGCTTGCCCTATGTCGGTCTGTGGCTGGCGGCGATTGCCGTGATCTTCACGCTTGCGACCATCATCGCGCGCACAACTGTCTATACAGTCACCTCGGCCCGCGTCGCCATGCGGATCGGCGCGGCGCTGACTGTCACGCTCAACCTGCCGTTTCGCCAGATTGCCCGCGCGGATCTGGTCACGCGCCGCAATGGCACGGGCACCATCGCGTTGGAGACCCTGGGCGAGACCAAGTTTTCCTACCTGATCCTTTGGCCGCATTGCCGCCCCGGCCATGTGCGCGTGACCAAACCGGCGCTGCGCTGCATCCCGGACGCGGCCCGCGTGGCCGAAATCATCGCAGAAGCTGCCGAAACGCGGCTGGCACAACCTGTCATTGAACGCCAGAGCGCGCCTGCGGGCGATCTGGTCGCTGCCGAATAAGGGGGCTTTGTCATGCCGATGCAACCTTCGCCCAATTTCAAGCGTACTGACAATAACGACATGATCCCCATCGGGCTGGTGCGCGCCATGTTCGCCCTGCCAGTCGCAGCGCTGCTGCTGGTGGCCTATGCCAGCCTGACAGATCGCCCCCAAGTCGCTGTGCCCGATAACGGTGCCATTTCCGAAAGCTGGAGCATCAGCCTTGTGGGCCATGATGCGCAAGCGGTCACAGTTCTGGACGCCGAAGGCAACCTGATAGCTGACATGGATCATGGCGGCTTTGTCACAGTCATCCAGAATGGGCTTATGACAATGCGCCGGCGTCACGGGATCGACCCGACGCTGCCGCTGGAAATCGTCCGGTTCGAGAATGGTCGCATGGCCGCAATCGACCCGCTTACAAATTACCGTGTCGAGCTGTCACAGTTCGGCGGGGATAACCAGGCCGCATTCGAACGGCTGCTGACAAAACTGAACTAAGCTGAACCAAGACCAAAAAACCAAGGGAAAAATCAATGTCACTCTTCTCCAGAAAGGTCGAACAGGTGCCCTGCACTGTCGAAGTCTCGCACCGTTTTGAAGCCTTGCATGCCCATGTGCGGTTCAATGACGGCTCAGTCGTGCATCCCGGTGATGAAGTCCTGGTCCAGGGCCCGCCGGTACTGGCGGCCTGGGGCGAGGTCATCAGCGAAGATCGCACGGCCACCATCACCCGCGCCACAGCGCTTGAGCGTCTGTGGACGCGGTTGACGGGCGATTTCGAATTCATGGAACTCTGTGAGTTCTCTTTCTCAGAGGAGATGAGCGTATGAACATGCATGCCACCACCCATGAAGAACTGGCCGCTGAAATCGGCGAGCAGTTCGACACAGACGCCATGGCGCAGGAATCGACCCTGCTGAACCCGCGTTTCTACACCACGGATTTCGACGAGCTGGACCGCATCGACGTGACACCCGTGCGTGCCGAATGGGACAAGCTGATCGGTCAGATGAAATCGGACCCCAACAAGGGCCATTTCAAGAAGAACGAAGACTGGGACACAGTCGATTGGGACAATATGGATCCCAAGCTCAAGCGCGAATTCATCGACTTTCTGGTGTCCAGCTGCACGGCCGAATTTTCGGGCTGCGTGCTCTACAAGGAAATGAAGCGCCGTGGCAACAACCCCGATATTTGCGAGCTGTTCAATTACATGGCCCGTGACGAAGCGCGGCATGCCGGTTTCATCAATGACGCGCTGCGCGAGGCCGGTGTCGCGGTGAATCTGGGCTTTCTGACCAAGGCAAAGAAATACACCTATTTCCGGCCCAAATTCATCTATTACGCCACTTACCTTTCCGAAAAGATTGGCTATGCGCGCTACATCACGATCTATCGGCATCTCGAACAGCACCCCGAAAAACGCTTCCACCCGATCTTCAAATGGTTCAAGGAATGGTGCAATGACGAGTTCAGCCATGGCGAAGCCTTCGCGCTGCTGATGCGCACGGATCCGAAGCTGACGGAGAGTTTTGTCAACAAGCTCTGGATCCGCTTCTTCCTGACGGCTGTGTTCTCGACCATGTATGTGCGCGACCATGCGCGGCCCGCCTTCCACGAAGCGCTGGGGGTCGATATCGACTGGTATGACCAGGAAGTCTTCCGCAAGACCGGCGAGATCGCGAAACAGGTCTTCCCGATGGAGCTGGATATCGACCATCCGCGCTGGATGCCGAACCTCAAGCGGATGGAACGTGCGTTCCGCAAGATGGAAGCGGCTGAAAAACAAGGCGGGATTGGCGGCAAGCTGGCGAAGCTGGGCGCGATGAGTTCGGCCGCGCTGGCTTTTGCGGCGATCTACACGATACCGGTCAAGAAAAGCACCCCGCCCGCTTCGGTCCGTCTGGAACCGGCTTACTGATCCGTAAGGTGCGTGCTGAGCACGCACCCTACCCCCAACCACAGGAGAGCGCCCATGTTCGAGACCCCCTGGATCGCCGCACTCGCTGCGCTCTTCCTGTGGTGGTTTGCGACCGGCATCCTGCTGTGGCGCGTCCATAGCGCCGACAAAGGCGGCCCCGATCAGCATATCTGGTCGGTCCTGCTGTCCATGCCCCTGCTCGCGGCAGGCGCGCTGGGCGTCAATGCGACCCTGGCCGAGGCCAGCCCGCAGAATGTCTGGCTGGCCTTCCTGTCGGCCCTCGCGCTTTGGGGCTGGGTCGAACTCGCCTTTCTGTCAGGCGTCATCACAGGCCCCAACACGCGCCCCTGCCCGCCTGCACTCAGCCCGCAAGACCGCTTCTGGGCCGCCTTCCGCACTGTCGCCTGGCATGAATTCCTGCTCTTTGCGATCCTCTGCGCATTGATCGCCGCGTCAATCGGCGCTGAGAACAAATTCGCGCTCTGGACCTTCCTGGTCCTTTTCGCCGCCCGCATCTCGGCCAAACTGAACCTGTATCTTGGCGTGCCGCGCATCAACACGGATTTCCTGCCCAAACCGCTTGCGCATCTGTCCAGCTATTTCCGCCAGGGCCCGATCAGCGGCTTCTTCCCGCTCTCGGTGACACTTCTCGCGCTGGCCGTCGGCTGCTTTCTCGAACGCCTCTGGCGCGCGCATGGCGCGGCCGATCAAGGTGCCATCATCGGCTTCACGCTTCTGTCCATGCTCACGGCGCTCGCGCTTCTGGAACATTGGTTCATGGTCTGGCGCGTGCGCGACGACAAACTCTGGCGCTGGATGATCCCGGCGCAAACATCGAAACACCCGAAAACATGACCACAAAAAACAAGACCGAGGGGATCCCAATGGACTTTGATCATCATTTCAAACAGGCGCTGGACACGCTCAAAACCGAAGGCAATTACCGCGTCTTTGCCGAAGTCGAGCGTCAATGCGGCAATTTCCCCAAAGTCAAACGCTTCATAGATGACGAAGTTCAGGAAGTGACGGTCTGGTGCTCGAATGACTATCTGGGCATGGGCCATCATTCAGATGTCATCCAGACCATGGTCGAGGCCGTTCAAAGCAGTGGCACTGGCGCGGGCGGCACGCGCAATATCTCGGGCAACAACCACCTGCATCGGATACTCGAAGAGGAACTTGCCGATCTGCATGGCAAGGAACAGGCGCTTCTCTTCACCTCGGGCTATGTGTCGAACTGGGCCGCGCTCTCCACGCTGGGCGCGAAAATCCCCAATGCCGTGATCCTGTCGGATGAAAAGAACCATGCCAGCATGATCGAAGGCATCCGCCATTCCCGCGCCGACAAGGTGCTGTGGAAACACAATGACTGGCGCGATCTGGACCGCAAGCTGAAAGCCGTTGGCGACCGGCCCAAGATCGTTGCCTTTGAATCCGTCTATTCCATGGATGGCGATATCTGCCCCATGCGCGAAATCGTCGAAGTGGCCGAAGCCCATGGCGCCATGACCTATCTCGATGAGGTCCACGCGGTCGGCATGTATGGCCCGCGCGGCGGCGGCATCTCGGAAGAGCGCGGCCTTGCCGACCGGATCACTCTGATCGAAGGCACACTTGGCAAGGCTTACGGTGTGGTCGGCGGCTATATCACCGGCAGCCATGCGCTGTGCGACTTCATCCGCTCTTTTGCCAGCGGGTTCATCTTCACCACGGCCCTGCCCCCGGCCTGCGCTGCGGCAGCGACAGCATCAATCCGCCATCTGAAAGCGTCGGAAAGCGAGCGCATGGCCCAGCGCGACCGCGTCGCCCGACTGCGCACCAAGCTCGACGCACAGGGCATCCCGCATATCGCCAATGAAAGCCATATCATCCCGGTCATGATCGGCGATCCGGTCAAGTGCCGCATGATCTCGGACATCCTGATGCGCGACTGGGGCATCTATGTGCAGCCGATCAACTATCCGACGGTCCCCAAGGGCACGGAACGGCTGCGCATCACGCCCGGACCGCTGCACTCGGATGCCGATATGGATCATCTTGTGACGGCACTCGCCTCGCTTTGGCGGCAATGTGCTGTGGCCCATGCCGTTGCATGAGCGTGACTTGACAAGCGCATGAAAAAAGACAGCTTAGCGTGATAATGGAAAAAACCGGGAGGTCAGATAATGACAATCTTTACGCGCACTGCGGTCGGGGCAGCGGCATTTGCCCTGACAGCACTCGCCGCACAGGCCGCCGATATCGACGCTGGTGCCAGCGCATTCCAAAGCCAGTGCCAGAACTGCCATAATGTCATTGACAGCGAGGGCGAAGTGCTGGCCGGGCGCCCCAATGTCCGCACTGGCCCGAACCTCTATGGGGTGATCGGCCGTCAAGCGGGTGTCGAGGATTTCCGCTATGGCGGATCGCTTGTCGAAGCAGGTGAGGCCGGGCTGATCTGGACCACAGAGAACATGGTGCCGTACCTGCTTGATCCGAATACTTTCCTCCGCGAAACGCTCGACAACAACCGCGCGCGCAGCCAGATGTCTTTCCGTGTGCGTGATGAAGCCACAGCGGATAACATCATTGCTTTCCTTGCCCAATTCGGCGCAACCGAAGCAGAGGAAGAGGCAGAAGGCGAAAGCTGATCGCCCTACGGTCATGACAGGACAAGGCTCTGATCCCTCTGATCAGGGCCTTTTTTGCATCCATCGGGCGGGCCCACTTGCGCGGCTCAGCAACAGCATGTCAGAACCGCAGCCACCACCGAAGCGTTGCCCGGTCTCGTTTTTCCCAGATTTCCATGGCTTATGGGACCAGCGCGTAACAGGGGCAAAGCTCCGGGCATTTTGGCCCGAGTTGTCCGTTTGATGGTATCGCACTGTTGCACGACACGCATCTTGGCATGGTTGAGGAGACGGTTGGGTCAGTGGTGGCGGAC
>SKSL01000012.1 GCA_007123015.1 Natronohydrobacter sp.
CCTCTGGGACGCGCTGCCGGGCGGAAAGTCAGTAGCCGGTCATTTCCAGATAGCCGCGCCCGGTATGGGTGCCTGTGAAGCGTAGCGGACCTTCCCAATATTGCACGGACAGACCCATCCAGGCGCCTGGGTTGAGCGGTTCGGTCGTGATGGACAGATCGCCCTCTGGCCAGTCGATCTGCCAATGGGTTGGGACATCGCGCCCATGGGTCCGGGTCTGGCGCAGGGGTGTGAATTGCACGGCTCCATCGGGCAGGGGGGTCGCCGTGCCCTCTGGTGTGATCCATGTCCCGGCTGTGAATGTCTGCCGCCCGCGCAGTTGAAAGCCCATCATTCTGTGACCATCATCGAATTGCAGCGATACCCAGTCCCAGCCGGATTGATCCTCGGCCAGCGGCTGGCTGGACCATTCGCGGTCAAGCCAGCCCTCCCCTGTGACCGCAACAGGGCCCGAGGGCAGATCAAGCGTGCCAGTGACCGTGAAGAAGGGTTGCGAATAGTAATAGCTGGCCTGACCTTCGGGGGATTTCACGGAATAGCCCTGATCGCCCTGCAAGACGAGCGGACCTTGGGCGACGAAATTCAACATGAAACTGAAATCCGGACCGCGGGCATGGACCTCCAGATGATCAAGCGGATCGGCCCAGGGCGCGGCGGTGCTGGTCATGAACCAGTCATCGACCCAGGCGCGGAATGGTGTGGTCTTGACCCCGGCCTGACCGATCCCGTCGCGCCCGAAGCGCTCTGCGCTGAAATGCGCGTCAGCTGTGGTCAGGCCCGCATGGCCCATCCAGACTTGCGGGCTGTCCCAACCTTCCTGCGCGCGCGGTGCCAGCGCTGAGCGAAACAGCGTCCATTGCACCCCGTAATCCTGTCCGTCCGCGCCCGTGAGGGTCGCTGTCAGATACCACCATTCGATGCGGTACTCTGGATGCGCTCCGTGATCGGCCGGAAAATCAAGCATCTGTCCGCGCTCGGGAATGGCGAAACCCTCTGCATCAGTGCCCAGACCAGCAAAGCCCTGAGCATGGGCCGACGGGGTCACAAGCAGAGCGAGAAGAGCAAGATGACTAGCGTTCATGTGCGAAAACTCTCAAAAGTTGCGCAGGGCCCTGCCGCCAGAGGCGCAGGGCAGGCAGCGCCGCCGCCGCCAGCACGGCCAACATGGCCCAAAGCCCCAGACTGGCCCAATCGGCCGGGAAGAACTGGATCGGCAGGCGCCAGCCAAATGCCTGCACATTGATCACCGCAAGCAGGATTTGCGCAAGCATCAGCCCGACTGGCAGCGCCAGCAGCAGTGTTGCAGCCCCCAGCACCAGCGCGCGCCCCAGTTCCAGCGCGGCAAGCCTGCGCGCCGTCAGACCCAGCGCCCAGAGCGGGGCAAGCTGTGCCAACCGCATCCCGGACAAGGTGACAAGCGCTGCGAAAAGCGCAAGGGCGGCGACAGACAGGGTCAGCAGGTTCAGCGCGCCCGTGATCAGGAATGTCCGCTCGAAAATCGCGAGTGACAGCGCCTTGGCCTGCGCCTGATCGGTGATCTGGCTTGCCGACAGACCCAGATCCTCTTGCAGCCCTGCGATCAGGGCAGGCGCGTCATCCGTGCGGATGGCGAATTGGCGGATCGGTGTGTCGGGATACGTGGCGTTGAACAGTGCTTCCGTGAGCACGGCCTGCGCCAGCGGGTTGCCGTAATCGGGATAGGCCCCGAGGATCGGCAGCGCGCCAATTCCGGGCAGATCGAGCTTGTCGCCGCTGCGCAGACCGCCGCGACGGTAAAGCTGTTCATTGACCAGCACACCGTCGCCTTCGGCCAGCCGGTCCCAGACATCCGCAACCGGGTCGATCAGCGCCCAGTTGTCACGGAATGTGGCATGGTCGCGCATGGCAAAGACCTGCGCAGGATGGCCTGCAAGACTGGCATCTATGCGTTGCAAAGGCAGAACGGCATCGCTGCGCGAGGTCAGATAGTGATAAAGCTGCGCGGTTTGTGCAGGACTGTCAGGGGTAACTGTGATCTCGGCCACGAGACGCAGATCCAGCCATGAGATAAAGGTCGCGCGGAAGCTCGATACCATGGTGCCCACACCGATATTCGCTGCCAGTGCAAGCATCAGCGCCATCAGCGCAAGCGACAGGCGCGGCAGGTTCTGGCGGCTGTCTGCCCAGAACCACTGAACCACTGGGCTGCGGGCCTGCCGCTCGGCCAGCGACAGGCCCAGGGCCAGCAGAAATGGCACGGCCAGCGCAGCCGCAAGCAGGGCTGCGGCCAGCAGCGCGAAGCCAGTCGCAAGCGAGCTGCCTGTCACCCCCAGCATAAGCGCAAGCGCAGCCAGACCCAGCGCGCCCAGGGCCTGCACCCGCATCCCGCGCGCAGAGGCATGCGCCCAGGCGCGCGGTTGCGCGGGTGCCAGAACGGGCATCTGACACAGCCGCCAGAGCGCTTGACCACTTGCCAGCGCAGTTCCCGCAAGCGCCATGGCAAACCCTGCAAGGGCCCAGAGCGGGTCAAATTGCAGGCTACCGGGCACAGGGGCCCCATAGAGCCCGCGCAAGGTCAGCGCGACATCGGGCAGCAGCGTTGCGGCCAGCAGGTAGCCCAGCACCAGCCCGAAAGCACCGGCCAAAGTTGCGAATAGCAGCATTTCTGCAGCCAGACAGGCCGCCAGATGGCGCAATGGCACCCCGAGCGCGCGCAGCGTGCGGAACATGGCGCGGCGTTGCTCGAAGGCCAGCCCGACAGCCGAATGGACTATGAACAGCCCCACAGCGAAGGCCAGCAGACCGAAAGCCGTCAGGTTCAGATGGAAACTGTCGGTCAGACCGTCAAGCGTCGCCCCCTCGCCAGGTGGGATCAGTTGCAGATCCGGTGCGAGTGTAGCCAAGGGCGTCAGCCCTTCGGGTTGATCGGGGGCAAGGGTCAGGCGGGTGATCTGCCCCTCCAGCCCCAGCAGGCGCTGCGCGACCCCGATATCGAGCAGGACCGTCCCGACCGGGACGGCCTCGGAAGGGCTGAGGGCGTGTTCAGTCGCGCTGATCTCGCGCAGGGTCTGGGGATGCGCGAAACCTTGTCCTGCAAAGAACGCCTGCAAATCCGCAGCGGCCAGGGCCGGGCCCGCCGCGTCCGGCGCTGTCAGCGGCTCGATCCCCAGCAGGCTGACTCGCGCCTGACCCAATGTCGCGCGGCCTTCGATGACAGGCGAGACCAGCCAGCCTGCCTGGCGCAGCGCGACAAATTCGGCCTGCTCCATCTGCCCTCTCGGATGCTCAAGACGCGCGGCGCTGCCCTCGGCCAGCAGCCCTTCGGCGGTTGCATAGGCGCTGCGCGCTTCGGCGTTGAGCGCCTGAATGCCGGACCAGAGCGCTGTCGCCAGGGCCAGCCCGACCAGCAGCATCCCAAGTTGCCACAGATTGCGCCGCCAATGCGACAGCAGCGCCGACAGGATGATGCGCGTCATGCAGCATCCTCAATCCGGCCCTTGCGCAGATGGGCGCGACTGTCGCAGCGTCCGGCAAGGCGCGGGGAATGGGTCACCAGGAGTAGCGCCGCGCCCGCCGCAGATGTCAGCTCCAGCATCAAAGCAAGCACCGCGTCGCCTGTCGCTTCATCCAGATTGCCAGTCGGCTCATCGGCCAGCACAAGGGCAGGGCGCGCGGCAAGGCATCGCCCCACTGCAACGCGTTGCTGTTGGCCACCCGAAAGCTGTTCCGGATAACGGTCGCACAACCCGTCAAGTCCCAACCGTGCTGTGAGCATCGCGACGAAGTCAGGATCATGACACCCCGCAAGGCGGGCCTGAAACGCAAGATTGGCACCAACAGTCAGCGACGGGATCAAGTTGAACTGTTGGAAGATCAATCCGACTGTCCCACGCCGCAGACCGGCCAGATCGGTTTCACTGGCAGTGCTGATCTCGCGCCCGGCAACGGAGATATGGCCACTGTCAGCATGTTCCAACCCGGCCGCGATATGCAGAAGCGTCGATTTGCCGCTGCCGCTCTCGCCGGTCAGGGCAAGAGAGTGACCCGGTTGCAGCGCAAGTGAGACATCGCGCAGCACCTCGATCCGCCCTTCGGCGGACGGAAAGCCCTTGCGCAAGGCGCGGATATCAAGCGCAGAAGCGCCGGACGTCGTGGCAGTTTCGGTGGTAGAACGCATCTCGCTCACGGGTCCTGATCAAGGTCATTTTCCGAAGGCTAGTCTGCAAGGACGTCACCGCAAGAGCATGAGCGTCAGGAAAGCCAGAAGATGCCACGCGGTGCCACGTCGTCAACAGACTCAGAATGCTGAACTGTGGCCTGCCTTGTCCATCAGATGCGCGTCGAACATTGCTGCGATCATCCGCGTCAAAGGCCGACCTTCCTGTGTGATTTCCAGCCCGAGAGAGGTCTTCTTGACGAATTCGTCGAATTGCCTGGCAGTGTTGTCAATAAGTTCCTCAAGCGCATCGGGATCGGCTTCATACTCTGTGATCAGTTCCGCGCGCGACAGGCGGAAGTCACACATCAAGGCTTCGATGGCGCGGCTGCGCCAGATATCCGCGCGTGTGAAGACATGACCACGGGCTGTTGAAAATTGACCCGATTCAACCGCCTTCTTCCAAGGGGCGGTGGCCGAGATATTCTGTGCATACCCTTGTGGAAAGCGCGAAATCGAAGATGCGCCCAACCCCACCAGAACCGGGGCCACGTCATCTGTATAGCCCTGGAAATTGCGCCGCAGGCGACCTTCACGCGCGGCGATGGCAAGACCGTCATGCGGGCGTGAGAAATGGTCGATGCCGATTTCGTCATACCCGTCCCATATGAGCAGGCGGCGGGCGGTCTCGAACAAGTCCAGCCGCTCTTCTGGCCGGGGCAGAGTGTCCGAAGGAATCATTTGCTGACGTCGCGCCATCCAAGGCACATGCGCATACCCATAGAGCGCAATCCGGTCCGGGTTCAGCGAAAGCAATTTCTGAATCGATTCGGTCATGCGGCGCTGGTTCTGATTCGGCAAACCGTATAAAATATCAGCGTTCAGGCTCTTGACCCCGCGCGCCCGCAAAGCATCTGCTGCGGCCTTGGTTCCCTCGAAGCTCTGATCGCGCCCGATAATGCCTTGAATTTCTGGATCAAAATCCTGGATGCCGATCGAAGCGCGGTTCATGCCGACCTCGGCCAAAGCATCCAGACGCGCCTCGTCGATTTCATTGGGGTCGATTTCGACCGAGAACTCGCCATTTCGGCCCAGCGGCGCGATATCGAAAATCTGTTTGGCCAGATCGCGCATGACCGGGGCAGGCAGCATGGTTGGCGTACCGCCACCCCAATGCAGGCGCGCAAGCTCAATGCCCTCGGGTAAATGCTTGCGAAGTAATTCGAGTTCGGCCTTGAGGGTTTGCGCATAGGCCAGCACAGGGCTATCGCTTATGGTGCCTTGCGTGCGGCAAGCGCAGAACCAGCACAATCTGCGACAGAACGGCACATGCAGATAAAGCGAGATTGCGCTTCCGGCGGGGATCTGTTCGATCCACGATACGAAAGTTGCAGACGGAAAGTCGGGTGCGAAATGCGGAGCGGTCGGATAACTCGTATACCGAGGTACACGAGAATCGAACAAACCCAAATCTGCAAGTTGCTTTGTGTGTTTCATGGGTTTACCTTGTCATGGTGCCCTTCATTCACGCTTTGATGCAGATCAACCCTGATGACCAGAACTTCCCCCAAACTACAGCCCTATTCACAGGAATGCAGTGAGTGTCCGATCCGACACCGGGCCGTGTGCGCGCGATGCGAATCCGACGAGCTCGATCTGCTCGAACAGATCAAGTATTATCGCAGCTTCGAGGCGGGGCAGACTGTGGTCTGGTCCGGGGATCGCATGGATTTCGTGGCCTCGGTCGTGACCGGGATCGCTACGCTCAGTCAGACCATGGAAGACGGGCGGCGCCAGATGGTCGGGCTGCTGCTGCCTTCGGATTTTGTCGGGCGACCCGGTCGTGACACCTCGGCCTATGATGTGACTGCGGCGACAGATCTGGTGATGTGCTGTTTTCGCAAGAAGCCATTCGAAGATGTGATGCTGCGCACGCCGCATATCGGGCAGCGTTTGCTGGAAATGACCCTTGACGAGCTCGATGCAGCGCGGGAATGGATGCTGCTGCTTGGCCGCAAGACAGCACGCGAGAAAATAGCCAGCCTGATCTGCATCATCGCGCGGCGCGATGCCTCCTTGCAATTGCAGGCCTCTGGCGGTGAATTGCGCTTCGATTTGCCTCTCACGCGCGAAGCCATGTCCGAATATCTTGGCCTGACGCTCGAAACTGTCAGTCGCCAGATATCGGCATTGCGCAAGGAAGGGTTGATTCTGACGCAGGGCAAGCGGCAGATCATCATTCCGGATTTCGACCTTCTTCTGGAAGAAACCGGCGACGATTCTGACGGCGGCTTTCTGGTCTGATTCTCTCGCATCTCGTTGCGTCAAGGAATTGCCTTGTTTTGATCGTTCTTTTGCCAAGCGAACGATGTCATCGGCCGTCCCAAAGCGGAGGGTAAGTGCTGTGTTCGACTGGGATAAGGATGTTGAGGGGCTGATAAAGACGCAGGCCCCCACAGATCAGGTGACACCCGCTCCGACAAGAAGCGGTCTGCGGTCCTGCAGCCGTCTGGCGATGCGCCTGAGCGTGGTTCTTTGTCTGACAAGCCTTGGTGCGCTGGCACATGCAGAGCTTCTGCCCTGGCGGCCGTCCCCTGAACTGGTGGCACTGGGTTTCGTGTCCTTCTAGGCCGCACAGACCCCGGCTGTGAACATTCCTTTGCAGGTGCTTGATCAGGCGCAGGCCAATCTGTTCCAGACCGGCCTGCGCGCCTTTTCGGATGCCGACCTGCTGCGCTATGCCCAGAACGCCCGCACTGACATGGCCCAGTCGACCAGCTTCATGCAACCAACCCATGCGGATGCTGTGGCGCTGATCGAACACGAGATGATACGCCGGGGGCTATGACACGGACCAGTGAAACTCAGCGTGACATCAGGACCGGGGTGTGCGTTTCTTCCAGCAGATTGCGCGTTGTGCCGCCCAGAATGGCCTGACGCAAGCGCGAATGACTGTAGGCCCCTGCGACCAGAAGATCTGCCGCCTGATCCTGCATATGGCGGCGCAGCATGTCGCTGATGCGCGGCAGGGTCTTCGCAATCACCGAAATCTCGACCGAGACACCATGACGCACCAGCATCTGCGTTACCATCCCGCCGGGATCCGAGCGCTCTATGCCATGCGTTGGCGGGTCGATCACGACGACATTGACCTTGTCGGCCTGTCTGAGCAAAGGCAGCGCCGCGCGGGTTGCGGCCAGCGCTTCATTGCTCTGGTTCCAGGCCAGCACGATGCGTCCGAAATCAGGCAGTTCGGCACCCGGATCCGGCAGGATCAGCACCGGGGCGCCGCCATCAAACAGCGCGGCCTCGGTAATGATCTCGTCTTGGGGGCTGCGACCTTGGCCATAGGGCCGGGGCAACACGACAAGGTCGCAAAACCTTGATTTCACACCGACATAAGCAGATACGCCACCAAGTGTAAGCACAGCGCGATCCACGCTCCAGCGCATGTCAGTGTTGTTCAGCTTCTGGCGCACGCGCTCTTCCAAAGCGTCGACAACCGCTTCGGCGCGTTCCAGTGCTTCCTGAAAGATCATCGCAGGTGCCCCGGCATAGAAGCCTATGCTCTGCGTTGCATCAATCCCGAGGCAGCAGATTTCGAGATGCGCATCGAAGCGGGCGGCCAGACGATGCCCGGCAGACAGCATATCATCAACATCCGACTCAAGGGCGAGAAAGATACAAATCGATTTATAGCCCATGCTCATCAGCTCCTCGTATTACAGGTAGGCTTGCATGATGGGGCGTCCGGGCTGCGTCTGCGATGATCTGGCGCAACCTATTCACGCAGTTACCTTGACCTGAATCAAAGTTATGCCCGATGGGTCGTGACAAAAGGCTGCATGCAAAACTGTGCATGTCGCATGTATTAATGCGGCAGCATGATAACAAGGGACGCAGACTATGTGGGATTACATCAAGCTTGCTGTTCTGGGGGTGGTTGTGGTTGTCGCCGCAGTCGCCGCCAGCATGGCACGCGATTTGCCATATCTGGTCCATATGCTGCTGATCATCGGCGCTGCGGTGATCACCTTCATATGGACCCTACGCCGGATCGGAGAGCCGGTTCCTGTCGCCAATCAGAACGAATATATGGACGGTCCGATCCGCTATGGCGTCATCGCGACCGCGTTCTGGGGCGTCGTGGGCTTTCTGGTGGGCGTGGTCATCGCTTTTCAGCTGGCCTTTCCGCAGCTCAATTTTGTCTGGGCTGAAGGCTATCTGAATTTCGGGCGTCTGCGTCCCCTGCACACCTCAGCGGTGATTTTCGCCTTTGGTGGTAACGCCCTGATCGCATCCGCATTCTATGTCGTGCAGCGCACTTCTGCGGCGCGGCTCTGGGGTGGGGGCCTCGCATGGTTCGTGTTCTGGGGCTATCAGCTGTTCATCCTGATGGCCGCAACCGGCTATGTGCTGGGCTCGACCCAGGGCAATGAATATGCTGAAC
>SKSL01000261.1 GCA_007123015.1 Natronohydrobacter sp.
CCGAACTCCTTGGCCAGCGCGCGCAGGGGCCGGGCCTGTTCGCGGTTGTAGCAGCCCATGCCGCAGACTTCGAAGCCCATCTCGTCGCGCGCGACTTTTGCGGCGGCCATGACATGGGTGCCATCGCCAAAGAGGAAGACGCGCTTGCCGGTCAGATAGGTGCTGTCCACCGACGCGGCCCACCAGGGCTGGCGCAGGCGGGTCTCGTCCACCGAGAGCGTGCTGCCGGAAAGGGCGCGCAGTTCTTCGATAAAGGCGCGGGTGGCATTGGCGCCGATGGGGATGGTTTTGGTGAAGGGCTGATTGAGTTCCTTTTCGCACCAGCGGGCAGCGGATTCAGCCGTTTCGGGATAGAGCAGCACATTGAAATGTGCCTGTCCTAGCTTGGTGATGTCAGAAGGGCTGGCACCCATGGGGGCCGCGACATTCACCTCGATGCCCATTTCCGACAGGAGTGCCGTGATTTCCTGCACATCGTCGCGGTGGCGAAAGCCGAGGCCCGTGGCCCCAAGGATGTTGCAGGTCACGCGCTCGGTGCGGGCCATGGGCTTGGCCAGCGCGCGGCAGATTTGCAGAAACGCCTCGTCGCAGCCGAAATTTTCCTTGCGCTGGTAGCTGGGCAGTTCCAGCGGGATCACGGGAACGGGCAGGCCCATGGTTTCGGCCAGACCGCCGGGGTCGTCCTGAATGAGTTCCGCCGTGCACGACGCCGCGACCAGCAGGGCCTGTGGCTTGAAACGCTCATAGGCGTCGCGGCAGGACTGCATGAAGAGGCCGGCCGTATCCGCGCCTAGATCGCGCGCCTGAAAGGTCGTGTAGCTCACCGGCGGGCGATGGTCGCGGCGTTCGATCATGGTGAAGAGCAGGTCAGCATAAGTGTCGCCCTGCGGCGCGTGCAGCACCATGTGCAGATCGCGCATGCCCGTGGCCACGCGCATCGCGCCGACATGGGGCGGGCCTTCATAAGTCCAGACGGCGAGCTTCATGGCTGACCCCCGGGGCGCTGCCCCGGACCCCGGGATATTTGGACAAGGATGAAAGAGAGGGTCATTCTGCGGCCTCCATCATGTTGGGGTGCTGGCGCTTGAGGGCCGCGCGGCGGCGCAGGGGACGGGCGAAGAGGGCGGCGAGATCGCCTGCCTGCTCAAAGAAATGGATCGGTGTGAATACGAGCTCGATCGCCCATTTGGTGCTGAGGCCCTCGGATTCGAGCGGGTTGGCGAGGCCAAGGCCGCAGACGGTGAGGTCCGGGTGGGCGGCGCGGACGCGGTCGAGTTGCAGATCGACATCCTGCCCTTCGGAAATCGTGGGGCCAGCGGCGATCAGGTCGAGTTCCGGACCGTGCAGGTCGCTATGCAGATAGGGCGTGCCGATCTCGATGGCCTGCATGCCGCATTCGCGGGTCAGAAAGCGGGCAAGGGGGATTTCCAGTTGGCTGTCGGGCAGGAAGAAGACCGATTTTCCGTGCAGGGTCTGGGTGGCAGCGGCCACGGCCTTTTCTGCGCGTGCGCGCGGAGCGGCAGTCACGCGGTCCACCACTTCGGGCGCGATGCCGAATGTGGCGGCGACGGCCTTGAGCCAGAGCGTTGTGCCTTCGGCCCCGAAGGGGAAGGGCGCGGGGATGAACTGTGCGCCGCGCCGGACAAGGGCCGCGTGGGTGTCGCCAAGGAACGGCTGGGTCAGCGCGAAATGGGTGTTGGGGCCGATAGCCGGGTCCAGCTCGGCGCGTTTGCCGGGCAGGACGCGGATATTGGTGAGACCGATCTGGGCCAGCAGGTCTAGCGCCTGATCTTCTACCACATCTGGCAGGGCACCGACGAGCAGCAGCTCTTTCGCCTGCGTTTCGGGCAGGGCCGGGACCATGGAGGCGAGGCAGGCATCTTCGCCTTGGGTAAAGGTCGTCTCGATACCGGAGCCGGAATAGTTGAGCACACGCACTTGCGGGCCGTGGATTGCGCTCAGGCGTTCGGCGGCGCGGTGCAGGTCGAGTTTGATCACTTCGGACGGGCAGGAGCCGACAAGGAACAACTGGCGAATGTCAGGGCGACGGGCCAGCAGGCGGTCGACTTCGCGGTCGAGTTCCGCATTGGCGTCGGCCATACCAGCGAGATCCTTTTCTTCCAGGATCGCCGTGCCGAAGCGGGGTTCGGCGAAGATCATCACACCAGCGGCGGATTGCAGCAGATGCGCGCAGGTGCGGGAGCCCACCACAAGAAAGAAGGCGTCCTGCATCTTGCGGTGCAACCAGATGATGCCAGTCAGGCCGCAGAAGACCTCGCGCTGGCCGCGCTCTTTCAGGACCGGGGCCGATTTACAAGTGGTGGTCATGCTGTGGCCCCTTTCAGTTCTGCATCCATCGCAGCAGCGGCAAGGCGGGCCATGCGCAGTTTCCAGATGAACTGCACAGCGTTGACGACATAAGCAGCATAGGCCACCAGCGCGAGGATCATCAGCTGGTCCGCTGTCATGAAGCCCCAGATCAGGCCCGCAAGATAAAGTGTGTGCAGCGCGATCACGCCGAAGCTGACCACATCTTCCCAATAGAAGGCCGGGGCCAGCAGATACTGGCCGAAGACCTCTTTTTCCCAGATCGCGCCTGTGACCATGATCGTATAGAGCGCAAGCGTCTTCAGGATCACGGACCAGGTGGCGGCCATGTAGCCGTCGCCTGTCATCAGGAAGCGGATCACCAGAACTGCCGAGATGATGCAGATCGCGAACTGGACCGGTGCCAGAATACCCTGAACCAGCGTCCAGACAGAGGCATCGCGCTTGGCGCGTTGTTCCGGCGTGTAAAGTGGCTTGTGCGACATTTGCGGCATTTTGCCCCTCAACTGTGCGATTCCTTGGACAACTCTAGCCCTTGGATGGGATGAGTGTCAATTAAAACTTACACACTGTCTGATCAAGGCGAGAGCTGTCAGTTTCAGATAAAATCTTCCTCAAATAACTGAATTAAATAAACAAAATATATTGACCTTTCAGGGTGTCAGGACTCGACCTTGGCGCGGGGCTTGGAAATGTAAGTTTCATTTGACATTTTGCCAGCTTCTTGCGACTCTTCTCGGTAACGACTCTGTGGCTATGGCATCCAACGGCGGCGTGATGCGGGCTGAATTGGGAGAGGACGAGCGATGAACATGTGTTCAAAAACCTTGGTGGCTGCGGGGTTTGCGGATAATGTACCAGTTCAGCGATTTGCGTTGCGCGTGGTGACGGAATTGGCGCGGGTCAGCGGGGCGCGCGCCGAAACACCAAAGCTGGAACTGGCTTCGGTCCTGATGCGCTACGCACGGACCGGCGATGCGGCCCTGCTGACGGCGCTACATGCCGAAATGTTGCGTAGACGGGTGGCGGCCGAAGAAATCATGGATATCTACCTGCCCCATGCTGTATGCGAAATCGGCGAGGACTGGCATGATGACCAGATCGATGTCCTGCAGGCCTCGATGGCGTTCGCGCGGCTGCAAAATGTGCTGCGTGAGTTGAGCAAGGCCTGGGTGTCGGATCGGGTCGGGCGGGCGAGCGATGGTCGTATCCTGCTGATGCTGCCCCGCGGTGAACAGCATGCGCTGGGCGCGATGTTCGCGGCCCATCAGTTGCGCCGGCTTGGAGTGTCGGTCAAGGTGATGCTGACAGTCTCGCCCGAACTGATGGCCGAGACACTGGACCGGAACCGATTTCACGGCATCTTCATCTCTGCGTCAAATGAGGCTTCGATCAAGCCTTGTTCGGATCTGATCCGGTCGTTGCGCGCCTGTGACCGCAGCAATACCCCGATCGTCTTGGGCGGGGGCTTGGTTTCTTGGGCGATTGGCGATAGTGACTCATCCCGAATCGCGGCGGTAACCGGCGCAGATATCGTGACAAACGATATTTCCTGTGCCCTGCATGCTTGCGGGATTCAGCAAATCAGTGCGGCGGCGGAATAAGGTCCAGGGACCTGCCACTGCGACAAGAGCGCGCCTCTGGCGGCGGAAGGAAAGCGAGTGAGCGTGCCGGATCAGGGTAGAAGCACCGCCGATGATGCGCTTGCAGGTTTCCTTGAAGACCCGTGCATGACCTCTGTTCTGCTAAGTGTTGCGGATGTCTGTCTGGTGACGGATTTTGGTGGCGAAGTGTTGGCGGCCAGTGCGAAACAAGGCTCCACGCTGGAGCAAGATGCAGCCGATTGGATTGGAAAGTCGCTCGCGCATGGGCTGGATGCTGCCTCGGTTCAGAAGCTGGAGCGGCGCTTGGCGGATATTTCGGCCGACGGGGCCGGGGGCGCTGTGCGTTGGGCGGAACTGACCCATTTACAGGGCGATAGTGACGCAATCCCGGTGCGCTATGCCATGCATCCTATGCGCGCGCAGTCGCATATTCTGATGCTGGGGCAGGACCAGCGCCCGACCATCGAGATGCAGCAATTGCTTCTGAACGCGCAGATCGCGCTGGAACGCGATCATGAAGCGCAGCGCGAGATCGACACGCGCTACCGGCTTCTGATGGATTTTTCCAATGATGCGATTGCCCTGGTGTCTATCGGGTCCGGGCTGATCGTCGATATCAACCATAATGCGGCTGCGATCATGGGGCGCGCGCGGGCCGATCTGATCGAGCGGCCCTTTGCCGAGTGCTTTCTCGACCAGACCCGTGAAGGGTTGACTGCGGCCCTGGAAGCGCCGCAACCGGCCGGGTCCGATGTGCTGATGGATATCACGGTCAAGGCCTCGGGCCGGGTTGTGCAGCTTGTGGGCAAGCTGTTTCGCGCCTCGGGGGAACAGCTGGTGATCGTGCGTCTGACCGATCCTGAGCGGGGGTCCGTGGGCGATGAGCGGCTGGTCAGCAATCTGCGGCAGCTGTTCAATCACGGCTCGGATGCGATTGTCTTTGCGGATCGCGATGGCAGCATTCTGGCGGCCAGTGAGACGTTTCTGAACCTGACGGATACGCCCTCGGCGGCGTCAGTGCGGGGGCGGTCGCTTTCGGAATTTCTGGCGCGTGGCGTGGTCGATCTTCGAGTGCTGTTGGACAATGCGCGGCGCGCGGGACAGTTGCGCATGTATGCGACCAAGCTGAACACGGATTTCGGCGCGCAAGTGGGGGTCGAGGTCTCGGCCACCTGGCTGGATGACAAATTCGATCCAGTTCTGGCGCTGGTGATCCGCAATGCGTCGAGCGCGGCCAATCTGCGGACAGATACGGGTGGACAGGACAGCAATATGCAGGGCGTGGTGGAACTGGTCGGGTCGTCCACGCTGAAGGATATCGTGTCGGAAACGACCGATGTGATCGAGAAGATCTGTATCGACACGGCGCTTGAATTGACCCGCAACAACCGTGTCGCCGCCGCCGAGATGCTGGGCCTGTCACGTCAGTCGCTTTATGTGAAGCTGCGCAAGTTCGATCTGATCAGCAAAGACGAGAACTGACGCCTGTTTCGGGCCGGATTGATCTGTGTCAATCAAAGTTGTCACCATGTGTGTAAACTCCAATTTACATGATGGAGGGAACCCATGCGAATCGTCTTTGTTCATCCGGCTTATCACTCTGGCGGCGCTGAGATCGCAGGAAGCTGGCCCCCGGCCTGGGTGGCGTATCTGACTGGCTCGCTGAAAGCGGCCGGGTTTGACGACATTCACTTCATTGATGCGATGACCAATCATATCGATGACGATACACTGCGTGCGCAACTGGCAGAGCTGAAACCTGATGTGGTCGGCACCACGGCCATCACACCCTCGATCTATGTTGCCGAAGAAACGCTCAAGATCGCCCGCGAAGTCGCGCCCGATTGTGTGACTGTGCTGGGCGGCGTGCATGCGACCTTCATGTTCCGGCAGGTTCTGACCGAAGCGCCCTGGATCGACGTGATCGTACGCGGTGAGGGCGAAGAGATTGTCGTCAACCTGATGAACGCTATTGCTGAAGGGCGCTGGCCGGAGGACAAGCACAAGATCCACGGTCTGGCCTTCATTGATGACGGCGAGATCAAGGCGACGCCTGCGGCCTCGACTGTCAAGAACCTGGACGGGATCAAGCCGGACTGGTCGATCCTGGAATGGGACAAGTACATCTACATCCCACTGAACCGCAAAGTCGCCATTCCGAATATGGCGCGCGGCTGTCCTTTCACCTGCTCGTTCTGTAGCCAGTGGAAATTCTGGCGCGACTATCGGGTGCGCGACCCCAAAAAAGTGGTCGATGAGATCGAGGATCTGGTCGAAAACCATGGGGTCGGCTTCTTCATTCTGGCGGATGAAGAACCCACCATAAACCGCAAGAAATTCATCGAATTCTGCGAAGAGCTGATCGCGCGGGGGCTGCCGGAGAAGATCCAGTGGGGCATCAATACCCGCGTGACCGACATCATGCGCGACAAGGACTTGCTGTCTTTCTACCGCAAGGCCGGGCTGGTGCATGTTTCCTTGGGCACGGAAGCTGCGGCGCAGTTGAAGCTGGACCAGTTCAACAAGGAAACCACGGTCGCTGATAACAAGGAAGCGATCCGGCTGCTGCGCGAAGCCGATATTTTCACCGAAGCGCAGTTCATCGTCGGTCTGGATAATGAAACTGCCGAGACGCTGGAAGAGACGTTCCAGATGGCCTGGGATTGGCAGCCGGATCTGGCCAATTGGGCGATGTACACGCCCTGGCCCTTCACCCCGCTGTTTCAGGAATTGCGCGATCAGGTCGAAGTCTTCGACTATTCGAAATACAATTTCGTCACACCCATCATGAAGCCCAAGGAAATGACGCGGGGCGGCCTGCTGGAAGGTGTGCTGAAGAATTACCGTCGCTTCTACATGCGCAAGGCGCTGTTCCATTACCCCTGGCGCGGGACTGGCTATCGGCGGAAATATCTGCTGGGCTGTCTGAAAGCCTTCCTCAAGGCGGGTGTGCAGCGGCAATTCTATGATCTGGGCAAGACCGATTATTTCACTATGAAATCGCGCGATGATCTGGAATTCGGCTTTGACATGACCCGGACCATCGCCGATGCACAGCTTGCGGATTGGGAAGATCACGCCGACAAGAAGCGCAAGGCGCAGGAACGGCGCGACGCCTTGCGCGCCCAAGGCAAGGCGCGGGCGGAAGAGCGCACCATGCTGAAAGCCTGTGGCGGTGGGACGCAGCAGATGGAAGAGAACACGGCCCCGGCCCGAAGCTTCCGTATGCCCAATGGCGCGACACCAGCTGCACGCGAACCGGCAGAGTAGCGATCATGGCTGATGTCGCACGGATCGGACCCAATGCCATCCTGCAGCATCTGCCGGTTCTGGATGCTGCGATCGGCGAGGCCCTGCGCGGGGCGCTTCTGTATCGCGCCGGGGTGGATGAGCCCCCGGCCGATGCGGGCATGCTGCCCGAAGATGACGTCGCGCGGCTGCACCATGCAGTGCGGCTTTACTTGCCGGATCGCTTTTCCGAGATCCAGCGCGCTGCGGGTAAGGCAACAGGCGATTACATTCTGGCCCATCGCATCCCCCAGCTGGCCCAGCGCCTGATCCGCGCGCTGCCCGCCTGGGCCGGTGCGCGCTTGCTCTCCAGCGCAATTGCGAAACATGCCTGGACCTTTGCAGGCTCGGGGGTGTTCCGCATCGTTTCACACCGCCCGCTTGTCTTCGAGATCGCGCAGAACCCGCTGGCCCGAGGCCCGAGTGAGATCCCGATCTGTGACTGGCATAGCGCTGTCTTCGCGCAGCTTTTCGGGGCGCTGGTCTGGAAGGATGTGGAGGTGACGGAACTGGAATGCTCTGCCACGGGCGCAAGGAGCTGCCGGTTCCAGATTCTGTCCGGGCATTTGCGCGAAACTCGGCCGTCTTGTGGAAAAAAGGACGGGGTTTACCCGGTCCCTCAGTCCGTGACCAGCATATACCCCGCCCCGCGCACCGTCTGAAGATGGCGCGGGGTTTTCGGGTCATGCTCGATCTTGCGGCGCAGACGCGTGATCTGCACATCGACAGCGCGTTCCTGCCCGACCATGCCCCCATGCGCGGCGCGGTCGCGGCTCAGATGCTCGACCAGCGCTTCGCGGCTGATCACTTCACCGGGGGATTGGCAAAACAGCCGCATGATCGCAGCTTCCGTCTGGGTCAGGCGGACAGGTTCGTCGCCGCGTTTCAGCTCGCCGCGGTCCAGATCATAGCGCAACGGGCCGATGACCAGCATTTGCGGGCGCACAGGGTCTGGGGTGCTTTGCAGATTACGGCGCAGGATCGCGTTGATGCGCAGCAACAATTCGCGCGGCTCAAAGGGTTTGGGCAGGTAATCGTCGGCGCCGGCTTCCAGACCTGTGATCCGGTCCTCGGCCTCGCCGCGTGCTGTCAGCAGCAAGACCGGCATTGTGCCCTGGCTGCGGATATGGCGGGTCAGGCTGAAGCCATCCTCGCCGGGGATCATCACATCCAGCACGACCAGATTGAAGCTCAGCCCGGCCCGCAGGCGGCGGGCATGGGCGGCATCGCGCGCGGCAGTCACCAGATAGCCATTGCGCAGCAGGTATTTCTGCAACAGCGTGCGGATGCGGGTGTCGTCATCGACGATCAGCAGATGAGCAGG
>SKSL01000020.1 GCA_007123015.1 Natronohydrobacter sp.
CGGATCAGCAGATCGTGCCGACGACCCTCGCGCATCTGCCCCAGCAGGCCAGCCAACTCGCAGGCCCCGCCATCATCCTGTTGGGTCTGGCCCCGAACACAGCGACGCAGACCGCAATCACCTTGGAGCAAGCGCTATGACGATCCGCTTCACCCCCTCTGTCGTCACTGCGAATGACCTTCTCAGCGGCGATGTCATCTACCTGACCCCGCACGGTAATTGGTCGCGGATCCATACTGATGCCGCGCTGTTTACCGAGCAACTCGCTGCCGAAGCGGCGCTGTCCGCTGCGCAGGCGCAACCCGACCAGATCGTGGGCGCCTATCTGGCCCCTGCACGACACGGCCCGAACGGCCCGGAACCCGCGCATTTCCGCGAAGTGTTCCGCGCGCGCGGTCCGTCCAATTACCCCCATGGCAAGCAGGCTGACAACATGTGTTGAGGCATCTCACCTCCACATTCCCCGAAGATTTCAGAGGATTAACTGCCATGTACACCTATTCGGAATTCGACCGCGATTTCCTTGCCACTCGCAACGCCCAGTTTCGTGCTCAGGTCGAACGCCGTATCTCGGGCGCGCTGACCGAAGATGAATTCAAACCGCTGCGCCTGATGAACGGGCTTTATCTGCAACTGCACGCCTATATGCTGCGCGTGGCGATCCCTTATGGCACGCTCAACAGCGCGCAAATGCGGCAACTGGCGATGATCGCGGATCGCTGGGACAAGGGCTATGGTCATTTCACCACCCGCCAGAACATCCAGTTCAACTGGCCAAAACTGCGCGATGTCCCGGATATCCTTGATGCTTTGGCCGAAGTGGGGATGCATGCGATCCAGACATCGGGCAATTGCGTGCGCAATGTGACAGCTGATCATTTCGCCGGGGCTGCGGCGGATGAAATCGCCGATCCGCGCCCTGCGGCAGAGCTTCTGCGCCAATGGTCGACCGATCACCCCGAGTTTCAATTCCTGCCGCGCAAGTTCAAGATCGCGATCACGGGCAGCCCGCGTGACCGTGCCGTGACGCAGGCGCATGATATCGGACTGCGGATGGTGCTGCGGAACGGCCAGCGCGGATTTGAAGTGATCATCGGCGGCGGGTTGGGGCGCACGCCGGTCATTGGAAAAGTGCTGGCAGAGTTCATTCCGGAAGCCGATCTTCTGCCCTATATCGAAGCGATTTTAAGCACTTACAACAGTTTCGGAAGGCGTGACAACAAGTACAAGGCGCGCATCAAGATCATGGTGAACGAATTGGGGCTGGAAGAAGTCCGCGCGCGGGTCGAGCGCCGATTCGACAGCCTGCGCAGCGAATGGGGCGGTGCGGATAAGGCAGTGCTAGCGCACTTCAGGCGCCAGTTCTCGCCCCCGGCTTTCCGCGTGGTCCCGACACAAGCCTATCACATCGCGTATGAAAATGATCCTGTGTTCCGATCTTTTGCGGATACGAACCTTGCTGCGCATTGGCAGGATGGCTACAGCATCGTGACCATCAGCCTGAAAGCGCATGGCGCGACACCGGGCGATGCGACGTCGGACCAGATGCGTGTCATCGCCGATCTGGCAGAGCGGTTCGGACATGATGAATTGCGCATAAGTCACGAACAAAACGTGATTTTACCGCATGTGCACAAGTCCGATCTGCCTGCTTTGCATGCGGCCTTGCAGGAAGCCGGGTTGGCGACAGCGAATGTCGGGTTGATCTCGGACATCATTGCCTGCCCAGGCATGGACTATTGCGCCTTGGCCACAGCGCGTTCGATCCCGGTCGCACAGGAAATCGCGCAGGCTTTCGCCGCGCGTGAGCACGATATTGGTGGGTTGAAAATCAAGATATCGGGGTGCATCAACGCCTGCGGGCATCATCATGTGGGTCATATCGGCATCCTTGGTCTGGACCGGGCGGGGGTCGAGAATTACCAGATCACGCTGGGCGGCGATGCGACCGAGGCGGCGGCGCTGGGCGAACGGGCCGGGCCGGGTTTTGCCTATGACCAGATCGTGCCGGCCATCGCGCGGGTGATCGACACCTATCTGGAGCTGCGCCGTGACCCGCATGAGCAGTTTATACAGGTATTCCATAGACTTGGGGCACAACCTTTCAAGGATGCGCTCTATCAGACAGGAGCCCGCGCCAATGCCGCTTGATGCCTCCTCGCTGGTCCATGAGCTGCTTCGTGACCATGCCGACAGTCCTGCGCCAGATTTCCTGAGCGCCGCAATCGCGCGCACAGGGCGCGTGGCGATGGTGTCGTCTTTCGGGGCCGATTCGGCTGTGCTGCTGCATATGGTGGCGCAGATTGACCGGAACTTGCCAGTCTTGTTCATTGATACACTTGCACTTTTTCCTGAAACTGTCACCTATCAGCGCAGTCTTGCCGCGCATCTGGGGCTGTTAAATGTGCAGACCATCACCCCGGACAGGGCCGAACTTTTTTCGCAGGACACAGATGGGTTGCTGCACCGTTCCGATACCGAACGCTGCTGCAGCTTGCGCAAGGCGAAACCACTGGAGCGCGCCTTGCAGGGCTATGATGCCTGGATCACGGGGCGCAAACGCTATCAGGCGGCAACGCGGAGCGATCTGGAGCGCGCGGAACTGGAGCAAGGAACGGGCCGTATCCGATTGAATCCCTTAGTGAATTGGGCTACGCCCGAAATCGGGGCTTATCTGGGAACACAGGATCTGCCGCGGCATCCCTTGATCGCGCGGGGCTATCCGTCGATTGGCTGCCAGCCCTGCACCTCGCGCGTGTTGACAGGTGAAGATCCGCGTGCAGGGCGTTGGCGTGGAACAGAAAAAACGGAATGTGGCATCCATTTCATCGGGGACGTGTCACAGTCAGAGAAGAAGGCGGATGCAGCATGAGCGTGATCGTGACCGATACTGGCTTTCAAGCCGATGACTGGCCAGAAGAAATATGTAAAATCGATGGATTGAAGGCCATTGATTTGCATGGTGATACCTCGCCAGAGGCGCTGGATCCGAGTGTTCTGAAGGCCAGCCATATTCGCATCCTGATCCCCGGCTTTGCCGATGGGCGCGGATATACGCTGGCCAAACAATTGAGGCGTAAGGGTTTTTCGGGAAAGTTGCGGGCAGCGGGGCCGATCATCGCGGATCAATATGCCATGGCGCGACGATCCGGGTTCGATGAGGTCGAGATCCCAGATGCTCTGGCTGCGCGTCAGCCAGAGGCGGATTGGCTGGCGCGATCTGACTGGCAGGGCGCGAGTTATCAAGTCAGATTAAAAGCTTAGTGGGCCTATGGGTTTTTGAAAAAGGGTTTCGTCTTGTGAAAAACAGAGTGGCGCCTTCGGCTGTTCTTTTTTCGCAATATGAAAGGCTTTTTTGCCAGTTGAAAAATCTGTGCTTGCGTCTGGCTGGGTCATTTCACGAAGATTTCGCGCGGCGTTGTGGTCAGGACCTCGGACCCGTGATCTGTGATCAGCACGGGTTCGGTAATCTCTAACCCGCCATCTTCAAGCCAGAGCGCGGGCATGAAGTGGATGACCATGCCGGGTTTCAATTCGGTCATGTCCCCGCGCCGCAAGGACAGGGTGCGCTCGCCCCAGTCGGGCGGGTAGCTGAGGCCGATGGAATAGCCGCAGCGGTTGTCCTTCTCGAAACCGCGCTTGTTGAGTGTCGCATTGAAGGCATTGGCGACATCTTCGGCCCGCGCACCGGGATAGCATTGCGCAAGGCCCGCTTCGGTCGCCTCTAACACGGCCTCTTCGGCATGACGGTATAGATCGGGCACTTTGCCGAAAAACAGAGTGCGCGATTGCGGGCAATGATAGCGGCGATGCGCGCCTGCAATTTCGAAGAACGTGGATTCGCCTGCACGCATGGGCCGGTCATCCCATGTCAGATGCGCGGCCGTGGCATCAAGGCCAGAAGGGGCCATGGGCACGATGGCCGGGTAGTCACCCCATTGGCCATCTGCGCCTTCGATCCCGGCCTTGGTGATCTGGGCCACCAGCATGTTTTTCGCCATGCCAGGTTCGGCCACTTCAAGAATGACCTGATGCATGCGCTCGACGATCCGGGCGGCGCGGCGGATATAGAGCAGTTCGGATTCGGATTTGATCAGTCTCTGCCAGTTCACCAGCCCGGTGGCATCGACAAAATGCGCTTCATGCAGATGGTTGACCAGCGTGTCATGGGCGGCGGCGGAATAGTAGTAATTGTCCATCTCGACCCCGATCCAGCTGGTATTCCAGCCACGATCAATGATCAGAGCCGCGAGGGATTCCATCGCATGTTTCTGCGGGTTCTGAACATAGGTGTCATCATAGGGGACGATGCTGGCGTCGCTCTTCATGAAGACTGTGCGCTGTGCACCGGGACCGTCTATGCCGCGCCCCCACCAGACCGGCTCGCCCTCCATCGGCAAGAGCACGCATTGGTGCACATAGAAGCTCCAGCCATCATAGCCCGAGACCCAGTTCATGTTGGACGGGTCCGAGATGATCATCAGGTCGATGCCGCGCTTGCTCATCTCGGCGCGGGTGCGGGTGATGCGGGCTTCATATTCCGCATCGGTGAAATTCGGGTTCGTCGTGGTCATGCGCGTGGGGTCCGTCAAGCAAAAGCCCCCGCGACAAAGCGGGGGCATGTTCGGCGTTAGAAGCTTGCAGTCACCGCGTCAAGCGCAGCTCGGGTTGTCGCGACGATGGTATCGGCTTCGGCCTTGCTCAGGCAAAGCGGCGGGGCGAAGCCGATGATTTCGCCCTGTGGCATGGCGCGCGCGATGACGCCGCGCTTGGCCATCTCGGCCACGACCTGCGCTGTGACTTTCTCGGCCGCGTCGAAATCCAAATTCGCACTGGGATCACGCTGCAATTCGACTGCCGCAAGCATGCCATCGCCACGAACATCGCCGACGAAGCGGTGGTCTTGCAGCGCGTCTGCCATGGCTTCGCGGAAATACCCGCCGGTGTGGCGGGCATTGTCCACCAGACCAAGGCTGTCCACCAGTTTCAGATTCGCGACACCGGCCGCAGCACCAATGGGATGGGCGGAATAGGTCCAGCCATGGCCGAAGGGGCCGAATTTATCCGTCCCTTCTTCCAGTACCTTGTACAGATCATCGCTGACAATCGAGCCCGAAAGCGGCGCATAGGCCGAGGTCAGACCCTTGGCGATGGTGATGATATCGGGCGTGATGCCGTAATGGGTGGATCCCATCATCGTGCCAGTGCGGCCGAAGCCTGTGACGACCTCATCTGCGATCAGAAGGATGTCATGCTTTTTCAGAATGGGCTGGATCGCGTCCCAATAGCCTGCCGGCGGGGGGACAATGCCGCCTGTGCCCAGAAGCGGCTCGGCGATGAAGGCACCGATCGTGTCTGCGCCTTCGCGTTCGATCAGCTCTTCCAGTTTGGCCGCGCAATGGGCACTGAATTGTTCCTCGGACATCGCCGGGTCGGGGCGGCGGAAGTAATAGGGGGCTTCGGTATGGACCACTTCAGCCATGGGCAGACCGAATTTCGCATGGAACGGCGTCAGGCCCGTCAGCGAGCCGGTGATCAGGCCCGATCCATGATAGCCGCGCCAGCGCGAGATGATCTTGCGCTTCTCTGGGCGGCCTTTGACATTCCAGTAATACCAGACCAGCTTGACATTGGTTTCATTCGCATCTGACCCGCCAAGGCCGAAATAGACCCGGTTCATATGCGCCGGCGCGCGCTCGGCCACCATATGGGCCAGCGTGATCGAAGCTTCCGTGCCATGGCCGACATAGGCGTGATAATAGGCCAGCTGATGGGCTTGGGCGGCGATGGCCTCGGCGATCTCGGTGCGCCCGTAGCCGACATTCACGCAATAAAGCCCCGCGAAAGCGTCGAGCAGGCGATTGCCATCGCGGTCTTCGATATAGACGCCCTCGGCGCTGCTGACGATGCGGGCCGGGCTTTCGCCGCGTCCATGCATGCCGAAATGGGTCGAAGGGTGCAGGAAATTCTCGCGATCCCATTGGCTAAGCTGGTCATTTGTCAGCATGGTGTGACCTTTCATCGAAACAAGAAGTGAGAGAGCAGGCGATTTGGGCGTCAGCCCTTGCGCAGGCCTTTGCCACGGTCAAGCCGATAGCTGCCTTCAGGCAAGTCGAGGGCGGCGGCCAATTCGCTGAGTTGCGAGAGTGACAAGGTGATTGTCGTCTCGCAGTCGCGTTGCGCATCGAACTGGCGCAGGGTCACGCAATCCTCGAAAGCTGTGATGATCACATCCTCGCGCAGGGCCGTCGGCGAGGCCGCACCCTCATCTACAAGCGTGATCACAGTAGCGTCGAAATCGTGCTCAATGGTGAACATGAACTGACGCTAGTGCAGGCTGACGGGGCTTGAAAGGGAAAAAACGCGATTGTGTAGAAAAACGACATTTCCCGCCCCCGGTTTTCTGGAGTAGCGTCGCTAACCTGAACTTTCAGAAGGATATAAGCATGAAAATTGCGTGGGTTGCGCTGGCCGGGATGATGGCTGCAGGCAGTGTGGGCGCAGATACAAGCGCGTTTGACGGGCGCTACAAAGTCTATCCGGACCGGCCGGGCTGTGTCGTGGGGGAAGGCGATGTCGAAAATGCCGCCTTCGAAATCTCGAATGGGCGCTATATCGGTCTGGAAACCGAATGCAGGCTGATCAACCCTACCAATATCCGCGACATGCGCGCCATGCTGTTCGATCTGCAATGCATGACCGAAGGGACAGAATGGTCAGACCGCATCCTGTTGATGAGGAAAGATGACGGGTCGCTCTTGCGGGTGGTGGACGGGATGAGCTTCACCAACCCGCCCTGCGAGTGATCAGTCAGATTGCCCCTGCGAATTGCGCTTCCCACTCGGCGCGCTGCGCATTGGTGATCTTGGCAAACAGCACTTCGGGCACAGTGAAGGCGTGGCCAGCGGGAAGTGTGTCGAGCGCTTGTGCCAGATCCTGAGGCCATGACCAATCATCCGTCTGCAGGGCAGTCATGATCCGGGCGCAGGCTTCCGGGATGAAGGGTTCCGAGACGATGGCGTAGACGCGGATCAGGTTGAGAGCCAGACGGATTTGCGCCGCAGCCAGATCCGCGTCGGTCTTGATCGTGGACCAAGGGGCTGCTTCCTGCAGATATTCATTGCCCAGCACCCAGAAGGCGCGCAATTCGCTGGCAGATTTGCGGACCTCCATCGCTTCCATATGGCGCGCATATGCCTGCAGGCGCGTTGTCAGATCGGCAATCAGCTGCGTTTCGCGTGGGCCGCTTGTGCCGCCCTCAGGCACGACCTCGCCGAATTTCGCGCGACAGAATTTGGTGACGCGGCTGACCAGATTGCCCAGCACATCGGCCAGATCCTTGTTCACGGAAGCCTGAAAGTTCTCCCATGTGAACTCAGAGTCGCTGTTTTCGGGCGCGTGCGACAGCAGCCACCAGCGCCAGTAATCGGCGGGCAGGATGGACAGCGCCTGGTCCATGAACACCCCGCGCCCAAGGCTGGTCGAAAATTGTCCGCCATCATAATTGAGGTAGTTGAAGGACTTGATGTAATCGACCAGCTTCCACGGCTCGCCCGACCCGATCAGCGTGGCGGGAAAGCTGAGCGTGTGGAAGGGCACATTGTCCTTGCCCATGAATTGCACATAGCGCACATCGTCCGCGCCTTCATCCGTGCGCCACCAGCACCGCCATGCGGCTTCGTCCAGCCCGTTCGCATCGGCCCATTCCGCAGTCGCTGCAATATATTCGATGGGCGCGTCGAACCAGACATAGAAGACCTTGCCGTCCATGCCTTGCCACGGCGCGCCATCGAATTGCACTGGCACGCCCCAATCCAGATCGCGGGTGATGCCGCGATCCTGCAAGCCGTCGCCATCATGCAGCCATTTCTTGGCGATCGAGGTGGTCAGGACCGGCCAGCCCTGCTGGCGGTCGATCCATTGATCGAGCGTGTCGCGCAGTTTCGACTGGCGCAGATGCAGGTGCTTGGTCTCGCGCACTTCCAGGTCGGTCGCACCGGATATGGCGCTGCGGGGGTTGATCAATTCCAGCGGGGTCAGTTGCTTGGTGCAATTCTCGCATTGATCCCCGCGCGCACGCTCATAGCCGCAAGCCGGGCAAGTGCCTTCGATATAGCGGTCGGGCAGAAAGCGGCCATCCGTATGGGAATAGACCTGTTTTTCCGCAACCTGCTCGATCAGACCCGCATCGCCCAGTCGGGCAGCGAAATGCTGGGTCAGGGCGTGGTTGCGCGCACTGGACGATCGGCCATAATGGTCGAAGGACAGGGCGAACCCCTGCGCAAGCTCGGTCTGGATGGCATGCATGCGGGCGCAATAGGCGTCCACGGGCTCGCCCGTCTTGGCCGCGGCCAGTTCCGCCGGGGTGCCATGTTCATCGGTCGCGCAGATGAACATGACCTCATGCCCGCGTGCGCGCATGTAGCGGGCATAGAGATCGGCGGGCAACTGGCTGCCCACCAGATTGCCCAGATGCTTGATCCCGTTGATATAGGGCAGGGCCGAAGTGATCAGGATGCGCGCCATTGTCTTCCTCGAAATCTGCGTGTCGCCTTCGTTTAGTGCAAATGCAGAGCCGATGGAAACCGCTTTTCATGGAGCATGATCGTATCCGTGCCGTCGCGCAGATGCTCTGTCCTGATGGCCCGATGCCAGCAAGGGCACCTTGCAATGCGATTCCTTTCTGCAAGTGGCGCGCGATGCACGCGTTCCGTGGCATCACCCCTTACCTTCGGGCAGGCTTTGGGCGCTTGATTGCAGCTTGCGGTGCAGGTGTTGGCTCCAGGCATTGCGCGAGTTTCGCGAAAGCGCCCTTGATCCCGGCGGGCGCGGCCTCTCCGACAAAAGCGTCGAGCGCGGGCCAGACCGCGATGGCGCGATCCACAAGCGGGTCAGAGCCGCGCTCGTATAGCCCCGCCTGCACCATCATTTCCGCGCGGTCATAGGCCCCAAGCAAGCGCCGCGCTTCACTGATGCGGGCGTTTTCCTCTGGCCGCGCGCAATGGGGCAGGGACCGACCGACCGAACGCAGCACATCAATCGCTGGAAACCGCCCGCGCTCTGCGATGGCGCGGTCCATCACCACATGGCCATCCAGCACCCCGCGCAGGATATCGGCGACAGGTTCTTCCATATCCGAGCCTGCCACCAGCACTGTGAAGATCGCCGTGATCGCGCCCAGCCCGTCAGGGCCCGGCCCCGCGCGTTCGGCCAGCCCCATGATGCGCTGTGCCGTCGAAGGCGGGTAGCCGCGCAGCGAAGCATCTTCGCCTGCCGCCAGCGCCACTTCGCGATGCGCCTCGGCCAGGCGCGTGATCGAGTCTGTAAGCAGCAGCACATGTTTGCCCTGATCGCGGAAATGTTCAGCCACACCCATCGCCGCGGGCGCGCAGCGCCTGCGTGTGAGCGCCGGCTGGTCCGAAGTCGCCGCGATGACAACCGCACGCGCAAGCCCGCTCTCGCCCAGCACATCCTCGATGAATTCGCGCAATTCGCGCCCGCGTTCGCCCACCAGCGCAATCACCACGATATCGGCCTGCATATGGCGCGCGAATTGTCCCAGCAGCATGGTCTTGCCCACGCCAGAGCCCGCGAAGAGCCCGATACGCTGCCCCTTCACCACAGGCAGCAGCGTGTTGAACACGGCCATCCCTGTCTCTAGCCGCGCGCCCAGACGGCCCCGACGCGCCGGATCCGGGGCCGGACTTTCCAGCGCGCGCATCTGCGCCCCAAGCCGCAGCGGGCGGCCATCCAGCGGCTGGCCATAAGGGTCGATTACGCGCCCGATCCAACTGTCATCCGGGGCAATCCCGCGCGCGCGGCGCAACTCTGCCCTGTCATCAATGGCCAATCCGCTCTGCGGACCATCGGGCAGGGCGAAGGCTTCATCTGCAGTCAGGCGCAGGATTTCAGCGCCGACCCGGCCGCCGCTGCGGGTGCGGAATTCAAGCCAATCGCCGATACAGGCCATGTCATTGAGCCCCCGCACGGCCACCAATTGCCCATCAATCCGGCTGATGCGGCCAAAGCAGCGCATCGGCTCCAAGCCTTGCACATGCATGAGAAGATCATCGAGCACATCCATCGAGAACCCCTTTCGGTCAGCGCTTACCGATCCTTAATCGAATCAGGCTTAAAACAGCGTTACTGAACCCGAGGGAGAAGCCCGATGTTCGAAATACCCGATGTGATGCGCATGGCGCAGGAAAAAGCGCGCCATTCCGCCGCCCGACAAGTCGTGATCGCCGAAAATATCGCGCAGGCCAACACGCCCGGATTTCGCGCACGCGACATTGCAGCCTTCAGCGACAGCTATCGCAGCGACCCCACCCTGCGCGCCACGCGCGCGACGCATCTGGACGCCCCCGGATCCCGGGCAGAGCTTCGTCCACATGTTGACAGCGATGCGCCGACCTTCGCGCCCAATGGCAACACAGTGTCGCTGGAACGCGAGATGATGCGCGCCGCCAAGACCCGGCAAGGCCATGATCTGGCCCTGTCGATTTACAGCTCGGCGCGGACAGTCCTGCGCACAGCGCTTGGTCGATAGGGGGGGGCAGCGATGAGCGATTTTCTTGCCAGTTACGCGATCAGCGCGTCAGGGATGGAAGCACAGGCCCGGCGCTTGCGCCATGTGGCCGAAAATATCGCCAATGCCGACACGCCGGGCTATCGGCGCAAGACTATTGATTTCCGGACCGAAATTGATCGTGCCAGCGGACTGAGCCGCGTGACGACGGGCCCGGTGCACCTCGACCGCCGCGATCTGCCGCTGATCTATGACCCCGGCCATGCGATGGCGGATGAAGAGGGTTACTATCCGGGCTCGACTGTCGATGTGATGCTTGAAATGGCCGATATCCGCGAAGCCAGCCGCAGCTATGAGGCCAATCTGCGCCTGTTCGACCAGACCCGCCAGATGACGCAGAACCTGCTCGAACTTCTGCGCCGCTGATTTGCTTAATCCCTGTTCCAGAAAGGAATATCAAAATGGTGATCAACTCGACCATAGCCGTACAAAACTATGATGCCGCGCGCCATGCAGCGGCCCCCGCAGCGTCGTCTGAACGGCGCATAGAAGCAGATTACGGCGCTGCCCTTGGTGAATTCGCCAATGGACTGCAACGCGCGGAAACGGCAGCGCGGGCCAGCATGGTCGCGGGCGCCGATCCGCATGCGCTGGTCGAAGCTCTGGCGGCGACCGAGCTGGCCGTGGAAACAGCCGTCACTGTGCGCGACAAGGTGGTGGATGCCTATCTTGAAATCCTGCGCATGCCAGTGTGACGGAGATACAGGATGCAAGAGGGTGTCATCTTCGACATTTTGCGGCAGGGCCTGTGGGTTGCCACAATGATCGCGACGCCGATCCTGACAGCGGCGCTGATTTCGGGGGTTACAGTGGGGCTGTTTCAGGCGCTGACCTCGATCCAGGAAATGACGCTGACCTTTGTGCCCAAGCTCGCCGCCATCGTGCTGGTCTATTGGGTCACGATGAGTTTCATGACCACGACCCTGGTCGATTTTTTCCAGCAGGAAATCCTGCCTTTGATCGCCGGAGCGTGACCCATGGATAATGCCAGCTATGTGACCCTGACCCGCATGTCGGGGCTGCGCCGGGAAATGGACATGGTGGCGCATAATATCGCCAATGCCTCGACGGTCGGTTTCAAGCGCGAAGGGATGGTGTTTTCGGAATTCGTCGTCGGGACTGCCCCGTATGAAGCCTCGCTCTCGATGGCGCTGGGTAATACACGCCAGACCTATCACCAGCAGGGCGCCTTCTCGCAGACAGGGGGTACATTCGATCTGGCGATCGAGGGCGAGGGGTTTTTTCAGCTTGAAACCCCGCAAGGCCCGCGCCTGACCCGCGCCGGGGCCTTCACCCCCAATGAAGCCGGCGAACTGGTCACCATGGACGGACATCGCCTGCTTGATCTGGGGGGGGGACCGATCTTCGTGCCACCGGATGCGGGCAGTATCGCCTTGGCGCGCGACGGGACCTTTTCGGCCGATGGCGTGCCCTTCGCGCAGGTCGGGCTGGTCCGTCCCGTCGATCCGATCACCATGTCACGCGCCGCCGGCACGCTTTTCACAGTTGATGGCGATCTAGAGCAAGTGCCCGCGCCGATGATCCTGCAAGGCTTTGTCGAAGACTCCTCGGTCAATCCGATCATTGAGCTGGTCCGCATGATCGAAGTGCAGCGCGCTTATGAACACGGGCAGAAACTTCTGGAGGTCGAGGATGAGCGCATCCGGTCCGTCGTGCAGACGCTTGGTAGATAAACAAAGGAATTTAGCATCATGAAATCCTTGCATATCGCAGCAACTGGCATGAGCGCGCAGCAGATGCGCGTCGACACGATTGCCAATAACCTCGCCAATATGAACACGACCGGTTATAACGCGCGGCGTGCTGATTTTGCGGATTTGCACTACCAGCAGCTGGCGCGGCCCGGCGCGATTTCTGCAGCCGATGGAACCGTTTTGCCAACAGGCGTGCAACTGGGCTTGGGCGTGCGCCCGTCGTCAGTCAGCATGCAGGTGCAGCAAGGGGCCTCGGCAGAAACCGGGGGTGACCTTGATCTGGCGATAGAAGGGCGCGGGTGGCTGGAAGTGACCCTGCCCGATGGAACGCCTGCCTTCACGCGCGACGGCGGTTTGAAACGGACTGGCGATGGGCTGATCGTGACCTCGGACGGATATGAGGTCGCGCCGGGAATCGTGATCCCGAATGATGTGCGCGCCATATCGATCAATGCGCAAGGGGACGTGTTCGGCTATTTCGCCGGACAGGTCCAGCCCCAACAGCTGGGGCAATTCACGCTGGCCGGGTTCGCCAATGAAAAGGGTCTCGAAGCGATGGGCTCCAATCTGTTTCTGGAGACCGAAGCCTCTGGCCCGGCCAATGTCGCAGCGCCGGGCACAGAGGGGCTGGGGACTTTGCGACAGGGCTATCTCGAGGAAAGCTCGGTCGATCCAGTGCGCGAATTGACCGAGTTGATCAAGGCCCAGCGCGGATATGAGTTGAATTCCAAGGTCATCACGGCGGCCGATCAGATGATGGCCGCCACGACACAGGTGCGGTGATGCGCTGGCTGCTGATCCTGGTGTTTTGGCCGGGCTTTGCCGGGGCGGAAACGCTGGTGGCCACGCGGCTGATCCGGGCGACCGATGTCGTGCAGCCGCAAGATGTCCGGCTGGCGCACCCGCCACGTGAGGGGGCAGCAAGGGACGCAACGCAGGTTGTGGGGCTGGAGGCGCGCGTCGCGATCTATCCGGGCCAGCCGGTTCGGCTGGCAGATCTGCGACCAGCGGCAGTGATCGAACGCAATGAAATCGTTCGCATGATCTACCGACAGAACGGGCTGATGATCCTGACCGATGGCCGGGTGCTGGGACGCGGAGCGCTGGGTGACATTGTCAGCGTCATGAACCTCTCGTCGCGGCAATCCGTGCAGGGAATTGTCAAGGCATCGGGTCTTGTCGAGGTGACAGGCTCTGCCGGACTACAGCGATGATAACGAAATCTTGTCAAACAAGGGTCATGCTGCTGTTGATCCAGGCCAGGGACAGAATGATGCAACTGCGCTCCATGTTGATATTGCTGACAGTATCGGCGATTGCAGCCTGCGCGCCGCTCAGCGAAGTCGGGCGGGCACCGGATTTCACACCACCGCAGGAAACCCCGGAACATGCAGCGCTTTACCGCGTGCCTATCCCGGAAACTGTCACGCCTGTGCGCGCCATTGATACTGCATCGCTTTGGTCATCGGGGGCGCGCTCGCTTCTGGGGGACAGGCGGGCCTCTCGTCCGGGTGATATCCTGACTGTGGTGATCGAAATCGATGACCGGGCCGAGATATCGAACAACACAGCCAGGGGGCGCTCGAGCACCAACAGCGTGGCATTGCCGCGTTTTCTGGGCATACCGCAAGCCATTGATGACCGGTTGCCCGGCGGATTGGCGATTTCGGAAGGTATCGAAACCACGGGGGGCAGCAGTTTTTCCGGGAACGGGTCTGTGCGCCGCAATGAAAAGCTGACCCTGCGTGTCGCTGCGACAGTGGTCGAACGCTTGCCCAATGGCGTGCTGCGCATCGAAGGGCGGCAAGAAGTTCGCGTGAATCACGAATTGCGCGAATTGCTGGTGACAGGTCATGTGCGCACGGAAGATATCGCGCGACAAAACGAGATCACCTATGACAAGATCGCAGGCGCGCGCATCTCCTATGGGGGACGAGGGATAATTTCAAATGTTCAACAGCCGCCATATGGCGCGCAAATCACTGAAATACTGACACCTTTTTAATCGGGTTGAACAGGAGCGCGCAAGGTGCTGGGCAAGATACTTCCGCTTCTTCTGATTGTCGCTGGAATTGCAGGGGGCATTGGGTCGGGCCTATATTTGCGACCGGATCCCCCTTCTGACGACGCGATAGCTGCAGCGCCTGATATACCGCTGCCTGCGGGTGAAACGATGACGAGTTTCGAATTCCCCAACCAGTTCATGGTGCCGCTGGTCGTAGAAGGTCGCATCACCGGCACCATGGTACTGAAGCTTGCACTTGAAATCCCAGACAGCCAGCATGCAGCCATCGCGGCCAATGCAGCCCGGCTGCGCGATGCGCTTTTACAAGTCATGTTCGACCACGCCAATTCCGGTGGCTTCGAAGGCACCTTCACTGATCACAGCAAGCTTGGCGTTCTGCGCCGTGCCTTGCTGGAAGCTTCCGTAAAGATCACCGGGCCCGGCACGGTCAGTCGCGTTTTGATCACGGATATCCTGCGAACAGGGGCTTGACCTTGATCCGGCGCTCGCTCAGCCTGTCTCGGACCGGACCTATCGCAACAGGAAAGATTTATGCCCAACGATGCCAATGCCTTCAGCAGTTCCGACACTTCGGCCGCGCTCGATCCCGGCTATCTGGACCCGCTTGCAGAACTGGCCGTGCGCGTTGGGCTCAATCTGCAACCGGGGCAGGATCTGGTGATGACCACACCACTTGCAGCCTTGCCACTTGCGCGGGCGATCGCACGCGCGGCCTACAAGGCTGACGGGGGGCTGGTCACACCGATCATTACTGATTCGCAGATGACGATTGCCCGGTTTCAACTGGGCAGTGACGACAGTTTGAACCGCGCGCCGGTTTGGCTGTATGAAGGGATGGCGCGCGCATTCGAGGGCGGCGCTGCCCGGCTGGCCCTGGTGGGTGACGACCCGATGTTATTGGCCGAACAATCACCCGAGAAACTTGGCATTGCCAATCGTGCCAATTCCGAAGCCTATCGTCCGGCGCTCGCAGCGATCGCCGGATTCCAGATAAACTGGTCGATCATCCCCTGTCCGACACTGGATTGGGCCGCACGGATGTTCCCGGAACTTCCTGCGGCAGATGCGCTGGCGCGCCTGAGTGCCGCAATAGCGAAGACGGCGCGGCTGGACCAGCCTGATCCTGTGGCCGCTTGGAAGGCGCATAATGCGGAACTGGCAGAGCGTTGCGCGATGCTCAATGCAGCCCGTTTCGATGCCTTGCATTTCCGGGGTCCCGGCACGGATCTGCGGGTCGGTCTGGCTGACGGGCATTTCTGGCAAGGCGGCGCGTCTGTCGCGCGCAATGGCGTGGAATGCAATCCGAACATCCCGACCGAAGAAGTGTTTACCACACCGCATGCCGCACGCGTGGACGGGTATGTCCGCGCGACAAAACCACTTTCCCATATGGGCAGCCTGATCGAAGAAATCGAGATGCGCTTCGAAAATGGGCAGGCCGTTTCCGCCAAGGCCGTGCGCGGTCAGGATGTCTTGCGCGAGATGCTGGCGACAGATCCCGGCGCAGCGCGGCTTGGCGAAGTGGCGCTGGTGCCGCATGGCGCGCCTGTGTCGCAAACAGGGTTGCTTTACTATAATACGCTCTTTGATGAAAACGCCGCCTCGCATATCGCAATGGGGCAGTGCTATGCGTCTTGCTTTCAGGATGGCGCAACACTCTCAGAAGATGACATCGCAGGACGCGGCGGCAATTCCAGCCTGATCCATGTCGACTGGATGATCGGGTCTGACCTTATGGATGTGGATGGGGTGCATGCAGGGAGCGATCCGGTCGCGCTGATGCGTCATGGAGAGTGGGTCCGTCGCTGATCAAGACGCGCAACAAGCTTTTCCAGCGCATCAGCCCTTCCAAAACTTTTTGCCGTGCGTGATTTCTGGTTAAGCATCTGCGCTGTTTGTTGCGCAAGGGCCTGATTCAAACACAGTCGCTGGGCATTCGTCCAAGCAAGATGTGCTTGTCGCACAGCAAACAGGGCGGGATCGCTGACCAGCGGCTGCGGTCGTGAAAGCTGGTCGCACTTGGCTTGAGTCTCGGTTCGGGCCTGGGCCAGTTTGTTCAGTTGTGCCATGTCGCAGTCACGCTGCAACTGGGCAATACGGCAAAGTCGCTGCAAACGATGATCTGTCATGACCACTGTCCCTTTTCAGCTTTTTTGCGCATGGCTTCGGCAAAACGGATCGCCGCAGCGGCTGGCGCGAAATGCTCGTGTCTGATGGCATGACCGATATCGACACTGGCATGAAGGGCCCGGGCCGTGATCGGATCGGAATGGATCGGAACATTGGCGGCGCCGGCCACTTCTCGGATGCGGGCGGCCATTAGATCGACACCTTTGGCCACGCAGACAGGCGCACCGGAGTCAGAAGGGGACCATTTCAACGCGACTGCGTAATGTGTGGGATTGACGATCACAACCGAGGCTTCGGGCACATCGGCCAACATCTGATTATTGGCAATCTCGCGCCCGCGTCGCCGCCGCTCGCCCTTGGCATGCGGGTCCCCTTCGGCGCGCTTCATCTCGTCGCGCATTTCTTTATGCGACATGCGGTTTTTGCGCAGATGTTCGGCGCGTTGCCAGAAAAAATCAATCGCGCCGATGACCATGTTGACCACGAAGACAAGCGCGAGGAACTTGACAAGAAGTTGCATCAATTCGCGCGCGGCCAAGCCGGGTGAAAGCTGCATCGTCAACAGCACCATTGGCAGATGGTGCATGAGAAACAGCCACAGCACAGTGGAGATGACCAACAGTTTCACAGTGCTTTTCGCAAATTCAAACAGGCCATTGCGTCCGAATTTGTTCTTCGCATTGCTGATCGGATTGATACGGCTTGCTTTAAATGTAAGCTTTTCGGGTGCGAAGATCACCACGCGTTGGGCAAAGAGCGCGGCCCAGACCATCAGAAAGGGAATTGCGAGCAAAGGCATCAGGGCCAAGACCACAGCCCCGATCATGCCACCGACAACTGGCGGTGCATGTGAAACGATCTGCGCGGACAGGGTTTCGGAATGGAAAAGAAACGCCATTGTAATGCTGCCCAGGCGCTCTAACGTCGTCGGGCCCAGAGTGATCGCCGCAAGCAACAGCCCGAGATAGGCCGCAGAGGTGTTGATATCGCTTGAGCGCGGGACCTCGCCCTTGCGTCTTTGCTCGTCGAGCTTGCGCTCTGTGGGCTCGAATTCCTTTGCACCACTCTGGTCTTCCTCGCTCATGGCAACGGTCCTGTCGGATCGGCGATGAAATCGCCGAACCTGTCATGCCAGAGCGGCAGCATCAGGGGGGCGGTCAGAAGCAAGATCGCCAATCCGGCCCATGTGATTGCAGGCGCGCCAACGAAAGCAACCATAAGCTGTGGCATGGCCTTGTTGATGGCGCCAAGGGCGACATAGAACAGAAGCGACAGAATGACGAAAGGCATGGCCAAAGTGAAGGCCAGGCTGAAGGCGCGCACTGTCTGCGCAAGGCCCCATTCCGCAAGAGACGCGGCATCGGGGAAACGCGCGGGCGGGAAGACCGAGTAGGACAGGATGATCAGCTCTGCGAGCGTGACATGCAGTCCGGCGGTCACAGCAAGGGCAAGTCCGGCCATGACAAGGACTTGCGCCATGGCAGGTTGCGGATCGACACCTGCACCGCCAAAGAATTGCGACAAGGATGTCGCTTGCGCGGCCATGGTGCCCGCGATTTGCAGCGCCATGATGAACAGACGCAATCCGATGCCCAGAGCCAGGCCCGCGACGGCCTCGGCCATGACAAGTGCGAGTAAGGGCCCGGGCGCGGTGGGGGCAGGCGGCATCACTGGGGCAAGTGCGGGCGCTGTGATCGCTGTGAAGGCAAAGGTCAGCACCAGGCGGATACGGCCCGGAACAACCTGTTCGCCAAAAGCTGGCACCAGCGCCATCATCGCGCCGATGCGGACAAAGACACCAAATCCCAGAGCGATGATCGACATCAGATCATCATGCATGTCCAGAAGGGGGGTGAAGATGTCAAGGATCATGCCGGGATCGACCCCACAAGCGCCGGGCGGGCCTCGATACCGATTTCTTCATAGGACAGAACTGCAGCCATCAGGCCCTTTGCTGTCAGGGCTGTGCGCAGAAACCGGCGGCGCCGGGCAGAGCAGACCAGAGCCGCGTTGACGCCGTCGCGGCTCAGTTCGGCGAGTTTCTGCGCGATCCGGTCTGTGAGCCGCGTGAAATCTTCAGGCGGCAGGGCCACGTCCGTCGCACCGACATCGCCCGAAAGCTGATAGCTGGCGAAGATTTCTTCCCAATCCGGGGAAAGCTGCAGCAGTGGCAAGGTTCCGTCATCACGTTTCAGCGGCGCGATCAGCTGGAAGCCCAGCCGCTGGCGGACATGCTCGCACACGGCCTCGGGGCCATGCAGGACCATGCGCACTTCGGACATGGCTTCCAAGATCAGCGGCAGGTTGCGGATCGAGACACGCTCATCGAGCAACAGGCGCAGTACGCCCAGAAGCAGTTCCAACGGAACCTTGTCGGGGATCAGATCATTGAGCAGGCGTTTATTGGCCTCGGCCCGGGTGGTGTCGGACAGGCTGGTGACTTCATCCAGAAGACGGTTCAGGCTTTTATAGGTCAGCAGCCGCGCGAAGTTGGATTTCAGGATTTCCAGAAGATGCGTGGCCAGAACCTCGACCGGGCTGACGACTGTGTTGCCTGCAAGCGCCGCATCTTCCTGCAGCGCCGGATCAATCCAGCGGGCTGGGGCCTGATAGACAGGTTCCTTGACATCCTCACCGTCCAGTGTCGTCGGCATGTCATCCTGCACCAATGCAAGCATCTTGTTCGGGCGCAGCCTGTCGCGGGCCTGTTCGACACCATGGATCAGGACGGTATAACATCCCTCGGGCAAGACGGGATCATCGGTCAGCCGGATCTCGGGCAGGATAAGGCCGAATTCGCGCGCCACATGGTTGCGGATATTCGAGATGCGGCCATCCAGCCCGAGCGCCGGATCAAGGACCATCGGCACCAGATCAGGGGCGAATTTGACGTGGATTTCATCCAGATCCAGCACATCACCCATGCTAAGGCGGGGTGGTTCCGGCAAAGTGTCGGGGATGGCGGCCTGTTCAGCGGCGACCTGGGTGATCTTGCGGCGCGCGAGCCCCGCGAGCCCAAGCAAAAGCACCGCCCCGATCACGAAAGGCACGAAGGGCAGGCCGGGCACGAAGGCAAAGAGCGCCAGCATCAGACCGACTGTGGCCAGAGCAGACGGGTAGCGGCCCAGTTGATCGAAAAGCTGCAGATCGGTCGCGCCATTGGCACCACCGCGCGCAAGCAGAAGCGCGGCGGCAATCGAGATGATCACTGCCGGGATCTGGCTGACCAGACCATCGCCTACTGTCAGGATCGCATAGGTTTCAAAGGCCGCGCCCAGCGACATGCCATGCATCATGGTGCCGTTGATCAGCCCCATGACGATATTGAGAAGCGTGATCAGCAGACCCGCGATGGCATCGCCCTTGACAAATTTTGACGCACCATCAAGCGAGCCGTAGAAATTTGTCTCGGATTGTTCGGTTTCACGGCGGCGCTTGGCTTCCTGATGGTCGATGGCCCCGGCGGCCATGTCGCTGTCGATCGCAAGCTGTTTGCCGGGCATCCCGTCAAGCGCAAAGCGGGCACCGACTTCGGCCATGCGGCCCGCGCCCTTGGTGATGACGATGAAATTGACGATCAGCAGGACCAGAAAGATCACGACACCCAGAAAGATCGAGCCGGACATGACGAAACTGGCGAAGCCTTCGATCACACCACCGGCTGCATGAGTGCCAGTGTGCCCCTCGCCAATGATCAGCTTGGTGGATGAGACATTAAGCGACAGGCGCAGCATCAGCGAGGCCAGCAACACAGTCGGAAAGATCGAGAAATCAAGCGGGCGCTGGATGAAAAGCGTGACAGTGAACATCAGGATCGCCAGCGCGAAACTGGCCGCCAGCCCCAGATCGAGCATCCAGGCCGGGATTGGCAGGATCATCATGACGATCACGGCCATCAGGGCCAGGGCCAGCAGGATGGTGGGCTTGAACAGATCCTGAGCGCTGATGAATGTCATGGTTGGGCCATAAGCTGGATGAAAGGTCGCGCAGCGCTGTCTTGCAGCGGCACCAGTGAACCAAGCCTTGCCGCGCCTGCAGGCTGGAGCAGGTTGAAGCTGTTCCAGCGCGATGCGGCGGGAGCGTGGGCATGATCCATGTTGCGCGCCGTCCCGCGTAGCGCGCGGAAACGCATGATATAGCGCGCAGCCAATGCGGGCGTTCCGGAATGATACGCGCCTGCTGCGGCTTCCCAGGTGCCATGGCGCGCCTTGTGTCGGCGCAGCAGGCGGGCGGCGTAATCGGCATTGGACACCGGGTCGATCATTGCATCCAGTGTCGCGAAATTTTGACCATGCCAATGATAGTTGATCTGAAAACAGCCCAGATCGATATTGCGCCGCCCCTGTTCGATCTGGTTTCGGACTTGCGCCAGGGCGGCTGCGCGCGTGTCAGGCCAATAGCCCGGCCCGCCCATGTTCAGCGCCCATGGCCATGGTTCAAGCTGTCCGTTGCGGCTGCGGCCCGTTTCGACCAGCGCGATGGTGCGCAGCACATCGAGCGGCACATCATGGCGCTGCGCGGCCTGGCGGGCAGCAGCATCACAGAGCAGCGCCGGATTGGCTGCGCGTGACAACAAGGGCCAGACCAGAATACTGATGATGATCGCTGTTGCTGTCATCATGCAGGACCATTGCGCCCATTTGCGGGCTTTACGGGGCAGGGGATCAGACATGGCGCCTCTCATGCAGATCGGCACGCTTCTGGTGCCAGTGCCCTGATAGACCCTGATTCTGGTTTATAATCTGTAAGCGCGCGCGCTCAGATCGGGTCCAACAGCGCAAGGATCTGATCAAGATGCAGCGCAAGCGCGATCCCGCCCGCGAACAGGGCGAATATCGACCAGATCAGGTCATGGCGCTTGTCCCAGACCCCCATCTGATGGGCGAAGCGGGCCATGAAGGGATAGGCGATCACGGCGGCCAGCGCCTGACCGGCCAGCGCACCGGGCAGCCCTGCGAATGCGACACCTGCAATGAACAGGCCCAGATGCAGACTGGCACGCAGGGCCATCATCTCGAAGAACCGTCGCGACTCGCCGCGTGCCAGGGCCGCTTGATCATAGGTCAGGGTGACCAGCGGCACCAGACTGGCCGCAGCGATCATCACCATGATTGGCCCGGCCAGCGTGTAGCGGTCATCATAGAGCACCCCGATAAGCCAGGGACCGATCAGGGCCAACAGGAACAAGAGCGCCGCGATGCCCCCGGTCAGCCCCATGCGCATGCGGCGGATGCGGTGGTTTTGCGCGGCGTCGGACATGCTTTCACGATAGGCCGGGATCAGCAGCCGTCCGATCAGTGCAGTGCCCAGCATCATCGGGAAAGAAGCCAGAAACCAGGCGATATTGTAGATCCCGAGCCCCTCGATGCTGAGCGCGCGACCCAAAACTGCACGGTCGCCCTGCGCGATCAGGAAGGCAAAGGCCGAAGACAGCATGATCCAGCCGCCGAAGGTCAGCAGCGTGCGCGCGCAGTCAGGATCCCAGCGCAGCCGGTTGCCAAAGCCTGCGAGATACATCCATTCGAGCACAAGTTTCACCAAAGCGGTCGCAAGCCCGCCCCAGACCAGCGCCCAGACACTGCCTGTCGCCCAGGCCAATGCAATCATCAGCACGATTCCAACGATCTGTGCGGCCAGTTCGATGATGACGATACGGCCCAGCACCAGATGGCGTTGCGCTGTGTAGATGCCGGTCGGGGCCAGACCGGACAGGATCAGGGCCAGCGCCCCCACAGGGATGATCTGGATCAGTTCCGGCGCTGCGTAAAATTGCGCGGCAGGCCAGGCCAGCGCGCAGGCAAGAAGCCAGAGCACGAAACCGCGCGCGACATTCAGCGTCCAGGCCGTGTTCAGGAAATCAGGATCATCACCGCGCGGATTGCCCATTATGGATTGCTGCACGCCTGTATCTGACAAAAGCTGCAGCCCCATCAGGATCATGGTCAGCAGCGCCATCAGCCCGAAAGCTTCGGGGAACAAGAGCCGCGCAAGGATCAGGTTTGACCCGAAGCGCAGCGCTTGTGCGATCACGAAGCCGCCCGAAGTCAGGGCGGCCCCGCGCATCAGGCGGGTCATCAGGGGCAGAGTGGTCTGGTTCATGCGCGCAGTCCCTGGCCGCAAAAGACGGCGATCCTGTGGCAGCGGTCAGGTGACTTTGGCACGGGCATGGAATTCGGGACGGTCCCAGGCGCGGCTGTCCATGATCCGGGCCAATGTCTTGGCGGCTGTGTCAACATCTTCTGGGGTCAGATAGAGAGGGGTGAAGCCGAAGCGCAGGATATCGGGGGCGCGAAAATCGCCGATGACATTTGCGGCAATCAGGGCCTGGATGATCGCATAGCCATCCGGGTGGCGGAAGCTGACCTGAGAGCCGCGAGTTTGCGGGTCACGGGGCGAGGCGAGGGTGAGGGTGGGGCAGCTGGCCTCGACCTGAGCGATGAAGCTTTCCTGCAGCATGATCGAGCGCGCGCGCAGCGCCTGCATGTCCACATCGTCCCAGACATCAAGGGCCGCATCGAGGGCGGCAAGTTGCAGGATGGGCGGTGTGCCCACGCGCATGCGCTCGACACCGCGGCCGGGGCGGTAGTCAAGGTCAAACGCGAACGGGGCTTCATGGCCCAGCCAGCCCGACAGCGCGGGGCGGACCTGTTCGGCCAGACGCGGCGCGATATAGATGAAGGCCGGGCCACCGGGGCCGGAATTGAGGTATTTGTAACTGCATCCGACCGCGAAATCCGTATCTGCCCCAGTCACATCGACCGGGATCGCCCCTGCGGAATGGGCCAGATCCCAGACGACCAGTGCGCCGGCCGCATGCGCCTTGGCGATGAGCCTGGCCATGTCATGCTTGCGGCCTGTACGGTAATCGACCTCGGTCAGCATCAGCACTGCGATGGTGTCGTCTATCGCGCCCTCGACCGCTTCCGGGGCCACGGTTTTCAAGCTGTAATCGGGGCCCAGCGTGCGGCACAGGCCCTCGGCCATATACAGATCGGACGGGAAATTGCCGGTATCGGACAGGATCACGCGGCGATCCGGGCGCAGATCGAGCGCAGAGGCCAGCGCCTGATAGACCTTGATCGAGAGCGTGTCGCCCATGGTCACAGTGCCCGGCGCTGCACCGATCAGCCGACCCACACGGTCGCCCACACGGGTCGGCAGGTCCATCCATCCAGCCCGATTCCAGCCCGTGATCAGCATCTGACCCCATTCGTCCGTGATCGCCTGGGCCACGCGGGCAGCAACGCCGCGCGGTAAGGGGCCAAGCGAATTGCCGTCGAGATAGATCATGCCTTCGGGCAGATCGAACAAGGCGCGGGTGGCAGTGAAATCGGTCATGGGCGGTCCTTTACTGGTCTTACATCGGTGACGGCTCTGGCTGCGACAGTCAAGGCGCTTGCATTTTCAGTCAGGATGCGAAAGTGCGGGGAGGGGTGTCGCTCTGGGGGCATGATGCAGTTTCTCGATTATCCGCCGATCTGGCTGCTGGGTGCGCTGGCGCTGGTCTGGGCCGAGACAGTTGTGCTGGCTTTGGCGCTGCCGGGTTGGGTGCAGGCGCTGGGCACAGGGCTCGCGCTGCTGGCCATTGTGCTTTTTGCACTGGCCGCATGGGAATTTCTGCGCGCGCGCTCGACGATCATTCCACATCAGATGCCGCGCGCGTTGATCACCAGCGGGATCTTCGCGCTTTCGCGCAACCCGATCTATCTGGCCGATGTGATCCTGCTGATAGGGCTGTCACTGCGTTGGGGGGCGCTTTCAGGGCTGGTGCTGGCCCCCGTGCTGGTCTGGATCCTGACGCGCCGCTTCATTGAAGCCGAAGAAGCCCGCCTGATCGCGGCGTTCGGACCAGAGGCCGAGGCCTATTTCACGCGCACCCGACGCTGGATTTGATCTGTTTCGCGGCGATGCGTCGCAGAATGTGACGCCACGGCATTTCGCCGGAATGGCCGCTTGTGCAACAAAGTTGCGCAGGGTAAGGAAGCGCGATGCCAAACAGGCCGGGATGGCGCTGCTGTCCCGGTGAACCTGAAGGAAAGGGGGACGACGCGTGAAAGTCGGGGCGTTGAAGGAAATCAAATCGGGTGAGGCGCGTGTCGCGCTGACGCCTGACAGTGCCGCACAGATCCAGAAGCTGGGACATGAGTGTTTTGTTCAAGCTGGGGCCGGGGATGCGGCCGGGTTCAGCGATGCACTTTATGAAAAAGCTGGTGTGACTGTCTGCGCCGATGCGAAAGCGCTGGCCGATGCGGTTGATGTCGTCATCAAGGTGCGCGAACCGGAAGAGAGCGAAATCGCGCTGCTGCGCGAAGGTCAGACGCTGATCTCGTTCTTCTGGCCTGCGCAGAATGAAGCGATGCTGGAAGCTGCGAAAGCGCGCGGCGCGACAGTCATTGCGATGGATATGGTGCCGCGGATTTCGCGCGCGCA
>SKSL01000181.1 GCA_007123015.1 Natronohydrobacter sp.
AGGTGGCCATGCGGCCGCAACGATCACGGTGCCCAGGTGTGGGTCAGGCGTGGACGGATATCCGTATCGAGTTGCGGCAGGTCATGGTCGATTCGCTCCTTTGCGTGCGGCGAACATACGCCCGGCCTCGCGGCGAGTCCATCCCTAAGTATATGAAAGTCTGTGGTTTTATTCGCGTACAGTTCTCGCAAGCGACTGAAATGAGACTACCCGTTGAAAAGATTAAGGTTATCCCGATTTCCGACGAGTTTTTCGCAAACGCGATGTGACCACCCCTGCATCGAAGGGCCGCGCCCCGGTGGAGATGTCCAGAATACTCGACATTTCGGCCCGGACCCGGGAAAATGTCGAGTATTCTGGACACTGACGACACCCGGAACGCCCCCGGAGACCTATTTCACCACCCGCAGGCGCGGTGGCTTCCGGTCGAGTTCCAGGTACCGCTTCCAGAGCGGCGTCACCGTATATTCGCAAGCAAAGCTCCCAGACCGAGATCTGGTCAAAGGTCCGGAAATACGCGGAGCTTCAGGGCGTAATCGGCATCCATTTCGATGAATGCCAGCACGTGTTCACGGCCGCGGACACCGCGACCAACCAGAAAATCCTCGATAGCTTCAAGTCGCTCCTCAAGGACCATAACTGGCCCCTGATGCTGATTTTCTCGGGGATCCCCAGCCTGGCGACCCATATCAAGAAAGAGGAGCAGCTCGACCGGCTGCTCCGGACCGTCGAATTCAAAGGGGTCGATCTGTACAAATCCGCTGATAAGGATGAACTGATCCACCTCGTGTTCAGCTATGCGGACAAGGCCGGGGTTGAGATCGAAGATCTGATGACCGAGGATTTCCTGAAGCGCTTGTCATTTTCCGCCGGTCATCGGTGGGGATTGGTGATCGAAATGCTGATCGAAGCCTTCAGCGCGGCCGCCGTCACCCCGAAGAAGGTTTGCCTGATCGATCACTTTTCGATGGCGTATTCGAAAATCTCCGGGCTACCGCTCGGATATTCCCCGTTTACCATGCCGAACTATGAGCACAACTTCGATCCGGAACAGGGCCGGGAACTGTATGAGAAGACCCGGGCCAAGAAATCCCCGGCATCCAAACGGACCCAGGACGCATAACCGGTCCGTCATCGCCAAACGCAAAGGGCCCGCATCGTGCGGGCCCTTTTGCGTTCCATGGCCTGCCAGAGGTGTGCATGGTTATGGTTCCGGTGTGCATGTAATTGCCCCACCTTGAAATTTCATCCAAAAATAGGTTATTTAAAACAGGAACTTACGATGAAGGATTTTGTTTCGAATCACTTGGGTGTGCATTCATATGCCCCATCCACATGTCTTTGAAAAGTCGTAGCTTTTCGCCCTTTTGTTGGAACTTTTCGCCAAAGTTGGAACTTTTGCCCCGCTCGGGTGCGCCGGTCAGGGCGCGCTTGCGGTCGAATTTCTTGGCATAAAGGGCGATCATGGCGTCTGATTCGTGCCCTATCCATGCCTTCACCTGATCGCGGGTCGCGCCTGCCTCGATCAACAGCTCAGTGCGGCGCTTGCGCAGGCCGTGGGCTGTCTTGCCCTCTATCCCGGCCTCTCTGGCCTTCTCTGAAAACCACTGCGACGCGGCCTTGACAGATCGCACAGAGCCGTGCGCCGTCACCATGAAGGTAAGGTGCCGCTTTGGCCGCTTCTGGATCGCGTGCGCCAACTGGTCCAGATCATCGCCAAGCTGCGCGCCAAGGGGCGATGCGTGCCGCGACATGGGCACATAGGCTTCGCCGCCTGTTTTGCCCTGGCGAAGTGTCAGGAAGCCGTCGCGGCCTATATGGCCCTCGCCAAGCCGGATCGCGTCTGAAATGCGCGCGCCGGTCCAGAAGATCAGCTCGAAGGCAAGTCGCGGTGCGCTGTCGATCGGCCAATGCTTGCGGAAGGTGTCAATGTCGCCTTGTGTCCAGCTTGTGTGACCGTTTGTCGCTTGTGTCTTTGACTTTGCCACCGCCGCCGCCGGATCGGCTGGCAGGCTGAATGCCTCTGCGGCGTGCTTCATCAGCGCGCGCCAGACTTGCAGCCGATTGTTCCGGGGGTGCGGATCAAGCCCTTTCAGGTCCGCGCGGATATGTTCGGCCCTCAGGGTGCGCAGCTCGGCCTGTCCATAGCTCTCTGCGATGCGATCCAGCTCGGGCCTGCGCCGCGCGCGGGTGCCGTCGCTCAGGGATTGCCAGTCGGCACTGCGCAGATAGTCGCGGATCGCCTCGTTGATCGAGCCTTTCGGGGCTGGCAAGCGCAGATCGATTTCATCCAGATCCATGAAGCTGGCCAGCGCCTTGGCATATGCTGCCAGAAATTTGGGATGGTCTGTCGCCGCGTCTGGCATGGCCACGCGCTTTGACCCTTTCGGCCCCATGTAGAACCGGGGATTTCCGCTCGGGAAGGTGCCGGACTGATTCAGATATTTCAGGCTTGTGGAAATACGTCGTCGCATGACGGAAGCCCCCCTTCCGCGCCGTCCGGGTCGCTATCATGCATCACCAGATCGATCTGTGCGCGCGACCAGAGCTTGACGCCTGCGCGCAGGATCGGCGCTGGCATGATGCCGTGACTCACCAGCTCGTCGAATTTCGTGGTTGACACATCAAGATATGCCGCTGCCTTTTGACGGCGCAGATATCCGGGCCAGTCTGGAAGTCCTGCCTTCATGCCTTGCCTGCCCTTTCCAAAGCCGTCTTGACCTCATCGCGGTCGAAGGCCAGCGGCTTGCCTTCGATGGCGCGCAGACCGTGACGCCTGCACCAGTTCCAGAACTTCGGGGGCATGTTGCGCCCGAAACCCAGATCGGCTGACAAGTCGCCTGCATAGATCATCTGCGCACCATCCTTTTTTCTTTCATGCTGCGCGCCCTTCCTTGGTGTAAAGGGCGTCCAGCGCGTCTGTCAGTTCTTCGCTCAGTTCTTCAGCCAGAAAGATCAATTGAGACCGGCCTTCGGCGCAGGCATTCTCATTTTCCAAGAACGCAATGGCGCTCAGGATGCCAGACAGGCGCAGAGCTTTGGTGTGGATTGCGGGCAAGCCGGGGGTGTTCCCCGGTGTGGGGTTAACATTCTTCATTGCGTTTTCGCTCCTTTGAGGTATCAACAGATATTGTGGATAATCCAGAGCGTCTAAGCGGTCAATAAAAATTGTGGATATGACACCCGAACAAGCCCGCGCAGCGCGCGCGATGGTCGATCTGTCACAGTCGGAACTGGCCAATAAGGCCGGGGTCAGTCTCTCGACTGTAGTTGATTTTGAACGAACGCGGCGCGTCGTAGCCCAGCAATCTGTTACCGCCCTGCGCGCAGCCCTCGAAGCCGCTGGTATAGAATTCATCGATCCGAATGGCGGCGGCGCAGGGGTGCGCCTGCGCGCGCCGTGAAGGTTGCGGGACGGACGGGCCACCCAATCCATCCGCCCCGCGCTCTGGGCAACCAGCAAGCCCAGAGACACGCGCGCCACCCCGGAAAAGGAATGAAAAACAGGGTTGCACGCTTGTTCCATATCAGACCGTCACCCCATTGAGGCGCACAGGCACAAGGGCCGCGCCTGCGGCTGCGGTGACGGTCGCTGCACCCACCAGCGGGTTGCCGTCATCGTCAAGCGTGACATGGCCCTCTGCGGCGTCCCAATAGACGCGCGCGCCTGCGGTGATTTCCTCTGCGGCTTTGGGCAGCTCATAGACGCCTGTGATTGCGGCCTCGAAGTCTTCGCCGGTCGCGGCATTGGTCGCGGCGATCCCGAACAGCGCGCCCATCAGGACGCGTTGACCATGGGTCACAGGGGCGGCGGCGGTGAAGGTCAGATAGTGACCTGGTTGAACGTGGTTCTTCATTGATCAGAGTCCTTTGCTTGTGTGAATGCGCAGCGTGCGCGCGGGGCGGCGCTGCGCCCGGGCGATCCGGCGTTCCAGATCGGCCAGCGCGGTCGCCATTTCGCTGTCCGTCGCATAGGTGATCCGCTTGCCGTCGTAATCGACCTGGCGCGTGCCGGATGCGCGCGACCGGATCAATCGGTCGCGCAACTCGATCAGCTCTGCGACGGAAACAGCCATGTTACTGGGCCGCCAGCTCGGCGCGGTGCCATGCGCGATGGTCGATCCAGCCTGCGCCAAAGTCCAAGCGCACGCACATTTGCACGCCATCGACCTCGAAGCCCGCGCGGGTCTCGATCTGCGGGCCGGGTGCGCCCTCAAGATAGGCATATTCAAGGCCATCCGAGATCGCCGGGTCTGCGACCACATACCATTTCGCGGGGCTGGTCAGCCGCGGTTCGACTGCAAGGGTCAGGGTCGAGAAGGGATTTACCTTGTCGGTTTCATTGGCCTGAATTGCAGACAGGGCTTGTTGCATCGGGGTTTCCAGCTCGGGCGGGACAAGCACAAAGCGCGGCGCGACGGCGATAGGTGATCCTGCCAGCCCCGTCTTGCGGGCATGGCCGTGCGGATCGTGGTCAGGGCCGCGAAGATACTGGCCGCGTCTATCAGGTCATTGCCGTGGCCAGCCTGATCAAAAACCGCGATCCCGTCAGCCATCTGGGGGTTGCTCTCGATCAGGTTGACCAGATAGCTGGCCTCGAAGTTCAGAGCCTGAATGCCAAATTTTGCCGGGATATCCTGCAATGCGCCGATATCGTCATTGACTATCGCCTGCCGCGTGAAGCCGACGAAAACCCGAAAGTGTTGGCACGATAAGTCTCGGCGCTGTCATGCATCGCGCCGGATTTGAATTCACCGGATTCGTTGACTTTCTCCAGCGTCGGGGCTTCGGACATATTGATCTTGTGCTTCGTGCGGAAGTCGCGCGCGGTGGTCTGCCGTGCCATCGCTCGCGCGCCAGAAGCTGCGGATTGATAGGCGCGGCGCAGCTCGCGGCGGGCCGATTCCCCAAGGGCTTCGGGCAGCGTGCTGGTGGATGGCAGCGCGCGGGTCACGACGCTTTCGGCGTGCATGCCTGTGGTGCTGATCCCTTGCGCGCGAAGAGCGCTGCGACACAGATCAATCATGGATTGCCCGACATATTCGCGGGCCGGGTCGCTGACCTGGTGATCGGGATGCGCACGGGCATAGAGCGCTTCCCCCATGCGCGGCGCGATCACTGCCGGGTCTGTGTTGTCATGCAGGATCGCCGCGCGCGTGCTGCGGGTCTGGGTCTGGGCCTGCCGGGTCTGCATCGCCGCGAATGCAGCCTCGCGCGCTTCGTCCAGGCTGGCCTCGGCGTCGATCTGTTCATCGGCCCATGTCGCGGGCAGGTTGGCCATCTGTGCCATACTGCGAATCTCGCGATTGATCTGCGCGCGGGTCTGGGTCTGGGTCGTGGTCTGTGTAGTCGTCTGCCCGTTATCGGGCGCAGTGGTCGTCACGTTGTCTTCGGGCATAGCTGAGGCTCCTGATCTGAAATATGCCGATGGATCGGCGGGAATGGGCGTTATTGACACTTCAATCGGGGTCCATTTGGTTGCGGTGCGAATGCGGCGGTTGCCTTCCTGACTGTCGCGCCACGCCTGCACAGTGTAGCCGACACTCAGGCCGCGCAGGGTGCCGTCTGCCACATCATTCATGATGGCGGTTGCGGCCTCATTCGTGCGAAACTTGATGCGCACCCAGATCGCGCCATCGCGGATTTTTGGGGCCTCGATCACGCCAATCACGTCGCGGGTCGTCTCCGCTCTGTGGCCGTCTACAAGAGGCGCGCCGTCAAGGCGGCTCAAGTCTGCGCCAGACAGGTCAAGCCGTTCCTCGAAGCCCCCGCGCGCGACGGGCGCGCCGGTGCTGACAACTGCCTCAATCGTGCGGGCCTCTCGGTCGAATGTCGTGGGGCGGGGCGATGCTGTGCGGAAATGTAGGGTCATCGGGCAGGCTCCACACCGAGAAACTCTTCCAGTTTCTGCCTGAAACAGGACTTAAACTGAAAAAGTTCTGGCCAGTCAGCCTTCCGGGGGCGTCTTGGCACGGCAATAGTTCTGAACATATTGGAATGGTAGAAAACCGGGCCATCTGTGAATAAACGCCAGATCGTGACCCCTTCTTGGCAGGTCATCACGACATTGTGGCCGTGGTTATTCCAGCATTTATCGTCAGCTTTCGAGGTTGCTAACGCACGCTCGCCACGGGCTTTTTCCCATGTCTCTCGATCTGTCATGTCTTTCATGGCTGTCTCTCCGTGTATCGCGCGGAATCGCCTGCGATTTCTTCGTCAACCTCATCGGGGTCGCGGCCTCGGCCTGCGATGACCTCGGCGCGGGATTTCAAACCGGCCTCGATAGCGCGGATTTCGGCCTGAATTTCCTTGGCCGGGTCCACCCATTGCCAGCCGGGGGCGACAAAGCGCGCGCGCAGCTCGGGGGCGTTCTGATCGCTGGCCGATATCTCGCCCGAAAGGATTTTGAAGCGAATCCAGCGCTTCCAGAGCGGGCGCAGGAATTTCCCCTCGATCAGCAGCTTTTGCAGCATTTCGGCGCGGCGGCGGAATTCCAGCAGGCCGAAACGGGTGCTGGAATAATTGGCCGATGACAGATCGCCGCTGACCTGTTGATACATCAGCCCGACTCCAGCGGCGATTTCGTGAAGCTGTAGCTTCATGAAGTCCGATTGCTGCGAAAACCCTGCGCCGGGGGTCGAGAATTTCACATCAGCGCCGGGGGGGCAGGATGCGCATGGCGCCGGGTTCAAGTGACACATTGACAGTCCCGCCCTGGTCTTGCCCATCGAAGCCCGCTGCGCCGCCCTCTGGGTCACTGACAAAGCCGGTGACAAGCGACTGCACCTTGATCCCGAACAGGTCGCAAAGGTCAGCGCCGCCGATGCGATGCACAGGCGCGTCACCTGCAAGCCCCGGTAGTTCTGACACGATGCGCATTCTTTATCCCCTTGTAATTATTGGCAAAGCCTGATGCATCGCGCCTTCGCCCCCCGCTACCGGTTTGCGCCGGAAGGACCCGCGAAGGCAGAGAAATGACAGGCGCAGGGCTGGGAAGGGGCAAGCCACCCCCATCGGGGGGTGGGTTTCCCCCTTTAGGGGGAACCCCCCAAGCCCTGCGGGCCGGTTTTGGTGGAGTCTCAAGGTCAAAAACGCGCCCTCCATGGCAATGGGCAAGCCTGTATCTGTCGCGGGAATCCGCGTTGACAGAGAAGGATCGCGCGGCCTACGCGCCCTCAAAATGTCAATCGGCATTGCGGGTTTCGATGGGAATGCAGACGCCGCGCCAGCGCTTAGCTTGGGGGGCTTTTCGCGCGGTCTGCCGGTAGCAGCTCAGCGCGGTTCCAGATCTCTGTCCGCTGACCGATTACAACAGCTTGCGATCCTCCCGTTTCACTTCGCACACACAACTGGTCACAGTGTCGCCGTCGCTATCTGCGCCCAGCTCCACCACTCGCAGGCTGAAGATTACCTCGCCGCCTGCCGGGTAGTCACGTTGCTTAGTCGCGCGGGCCTTGCGGGTGCCGTCTTCATCGCGCGTCAACACAATTTCGGTATCCACTGCGGCTCGCAGGCTGGAATGCCCGCGCGCGCCCTTGGCCGCGTCCTTGCCGCTGTGGTGGATCAGCATACAGTGCGCCCCTGTCACCTGCCGGACGTGATCCACGCTGCGCATCAGCGCGGCGATGTCTGGGGCGCTATTCTCATCAGCGCCGCCCATGACTCGGGCCATCGTGTCGAAGATGATCAGCCGGTAGGGGCCGTGCGTTGCAGTCAGGTGCAGTATCACCTCTGCAAGGGCCGCAGCGTCCGGGTTCCTGCCGGTCAGGACCATTTGACCAGGCAACACCCAGAAGCGGGCCTTTCGGGCAACCATGCGGTTCGCGAACATGGCCCCGCCCTCTGCCGCCACATACAGCAAGCCGCCCTGATTAACGCGACTTTCGCCCCATGCGTGGCCCTCAAAAACATGGTGCGCAAGATCGATTGCCCAGAAGGTCTTTCCGACGTTCGCATCGCCATAGAAAACAGACACAGCGCTCTGATCAAGCCAGCCCTTCACAACGTAGGGGCGGTCAAGCTGCGCGCGCAGATCGACGCCTGGGGTCGCGCGGGCCAGCAGTGCCGTCGCTGCCTGTGTCAGGCGCGGTTTGAGCTGCTTAACCTTGTCGAAGGCGTCACTCATGCTAAGCTCACTTGGCCCCAGTGCAAAAACCGTAGGCGGTTTTCAAACGGTAAAGAAGAAAAGAGCGTGCGCAGTAAGCCCTTCCGCTGATCCAAATGCAGGGCGCGGCCTTGCAGCTCGGCCTCCACGGCCTCGGCCATCGCCACCAGTTCGGCCTCTCCTGCGTGCTTGGCCCAGTCCTGCGCGGCGCTTGGGTCGAGGGCTTCCGACTGGGGCATGCCCGCGTGAAGATCGATCAGCGCCGCTGTCATGAGCGGGCGCGCGTCTTCGGGGTCTGCCAGCGCGATGCATTCGGCCAGATCAGCCGCGCGGCGCATGCGCAGGGCGGTGTTGACGTGTTTCCAGTTCACCAGATCGGGAATTTTTCCAGTGTTTTCAATGGCACGATTGTCCGGGTTCGCCGGACTATCCAATTGATTTATTTCTTCCGGCTTAATCCCTCCGGGCCTACCACGCCCCCGCGCACCATTCGTCACCCGCAACCCTGCAGGACCTTGCGGTCACTCCTGATGCAAGGCCGCACGATCCGCCACAAGCGCTTGCAGTCGCGCCTCGGGCCAGTCCTGCAGATCCATCAGCATCGCCCAGGCCCGCGCGTAGCTGGCGAAGTCATAGCTATGCCCAAAGCCGTCCGGGGGTTTCACGGCCGTCATGATATCCACGACCAGCTGCAGGGACGTGACAATCGGCAACCAGTGAAACCCGGGCGAGACATCCGGCCCGCGCGGCGCAGCCATCCAGTCAGGCCGCCGCCAGGTTGCGCGCGGGTCAAAGAACACCACAGCATCACTGGCATGTTGCAAATAAAGAATACGGAACCTGCCCCAGGGCGCAGTGACATCCGATGTCAGACCCGTCTGGTTCATGAAGCGCACAGCGCTGCCATCGCGGAAACTGGGCAGCCAGGCCGGTGAGCCGGGATTGCGGTTGCGCGTTACATCCAGCCATGTCGGGCTGCCAAACGGCGGACCGACCCAAAGCGCCCCATTGAACGAATCGCCCACAACCTGATGCAGATCATGGCTCAGATCCGAGTTCAATGACCCCAGGCTCAGCCCGTTCAGATACAGTGCGGGTCGGCGCTCTGCAGGCAAGTCGCGCCAATGATCATAGACGGCCGAGAAGACGGCCCGCGCCGTTTCGACACCATATTCCGGATCTGTCAGAAGCGCGATCCAGCTGGCCAGATAGGAATATTGCACCGACACTGTCGCCACATCCCCGCCCAGCAGATATTCAAGGGCCTGTTGCCCCGCCGGATCGACCCAGCCTGTGCCCGTGGGCGTGGCAATCACCAGCGTACCGCGCGAAAATGCGTCAATCCGCAGCAATTCCTCCAGCGCGAGCTGCGCGCGGGCCACTGGGTCCGGGGCCGAGCTGAGGCCGACATAGACGCGCAAGGGCTCCTGCGCTGCGGCTCCGGTCAGGTCTGCGATCTGCGCCTGATCGGGACCCGCAGCTATCATCGCACGCCCCGTGCGGCCCAAACTTTCCCACGGGATCAGGGATTCGATTGCGCCTGTCTTGAGCGCGCCTTGCGGGTGCGGGCTGGAGTCTTCAAATCGTCCATCAAGACCCGCATAGATGGTATCTGCGGCATTCAGTGCATTGCGGATGATCACCCCATTCCCAACATTCCAGAACAGGATCGCTGTCAGCAGCAGCGAGATCAGAAGCGCCTGCGGACCCGGCAGGATCCGCGCGAATTTGGCCGACAAGCGCCGGACCAGCCAACTGACCAGGCGCACAGACCACAGCAGGATCAGAAACACAGCCAGCGCCCCGCTCGCGATCGAAAACGGGCGGGCCGTCTCGACCGGGGGCATGGACAGCAACAGGCGCAAACCGTTTTGCCAGTCCGACGCCATCCAGAGCGTCACGATGGCCGCGACCAAACACAGCGACACAGTCGCGATCCGCACCCGCTTTAACCAGACCGGACGCAAAAGCGGCAGTTGCAAGCGGTCCCAGACCGCGGCGATCAGACGCCCGACCGCGTATCCTGCGGCCAGACTGAACCCGCTCAGGATCGCCTGAACAGCAGTGTCACGCGGCACCAGGCTTGGGGTCAGCGACATGGCGAAAAACAAACTCGCCAAGGGCACGGCGATGACCAGAGGCTGGGGCAGAAGGATCCTTGGCAAATCTCGCATCAGACCCTCGGTCACGGCATTGCGGAAAGCGTCAGGAACGCCCCGAAAATCACCAGATGCACCCCCCCTTGCAGGATCGTGCTGCGCCCCATCGCCAGCGAGAGTGTCGCCATGAACAGCGAAAGCACCAGCAAGACGATATGCTCGGCTTCAAGCCCAAGCGTCAGCGGCTGCCCCAGATAGATCGACAGGATCGCCACTGTGGGGATGGTCAGACAGATACTCGCCAGGGCAGAGCCCAGCGCCAGATTAAGGCTGGTCTGGATCCGGTCCTCGCGCGCAGCCCGCAGCGCCGCTGTGCCTTCGGGCAGCAGAACTGTCATGGCAATCGCGACGCCCACCAGGGCTGCGGGCAAGCCTGCACGGGTCACGGCGTGCTCGACAGTCGGGGCCAGCGTCTCGGCCATCAGCACGACGGCCAACAGGGCCAGCGGCAGCAACACCAGCGCCGCCCCCATCTGCCGCTTGCCGGGTTTGGGGCCTGCGATTTCAGTGGGGCGGGGATCGGTGAAATCACTGCGATGCCGGACCATCTGAACAAACAGAAACAACCCGTAGAGCGCGAGCGAGGTAATCGCCACGAAGATCAATTGCGGTGGCGCATAGACCGGACCCGGCTCGGCAATGGTGAAATTGGGCAGGACCAGCGCCAGAACAGCGACTGTCCCCAGAACGGCAAGCGCTGCTGTCGCCCCGCGCGCCTGAAATTCCTGCTCACGAAAGCGCAGGCCGCCAGTCAGCAGACACAGCCCCACGATTCCGTTCAGAACGATCATGATCGCTGCAAAGACTGTATCGCGCGCGACCTCACTGGTGCCCGGCGGCGCGTTCAGCAGAACCGAGACGATCAGCGCCACTTCGATGATGGTGACTGCGATGGCCAGCAAAATGGCCCCATAGGGATCGCCCAGCCGATGCGCGATGGTTTCAGCGTGGTAGACGGCCGAAAAGACCGCAGCGAAAAGCAGGGCCGTCAAAGGGATCAGAAGCACGCCGCCCAATGGCCCCGCGCTGGTCGCTGCGACCACCCCGACACTGACCAGCGTTGCCGGCGGGATCAGGATCGACCAGAGAGGGGTTTTCGTTTGCAAGACCTGACTATCAATCCGCTGGTTGAAACACGAACGCGGCAGCGGGTTCGAACAATTCGGACACTTCGCCAGACAAGATGCGCTCCATATCAACCCCGAGATCGAGCTTCTTGACTTCAGCCCCGTCTGTCAAGTCAAGCGCGTCCAGATCGACCCAGAACACACTTGGCGAAATCACCGACTCGACATAATAGCGTCGGTCCTTCTGATCCGCGACGACACGCCAGCGCGTGGTGGACAGGTTCGGCTGATCGGCAATCGAAATCCCCCAAGGCACCGATGTCTGTCGGATCACGCTGAAAACTGAAGCCGCCGCGATGCGCGGATCGTCGCTCTGCACAACAGAATTGATATAGAAACTCGCCCGCACGAAGCGATCCGCAGCGCGCACTGTGCCGGGCATGAATTCGCGCGGGTTCACGGCGTTCCAGTATTCCAGAATGGCCTTTTGCCGGTCAAATGTCGGCTCATTGGTCATCACCTGATAGCTGCGATCATGCCAGATCACCATCTCGCCATCGACGAATTCGATGATCGCACTGTCGCCAGTCGCATCTGACATCGAGATATGGACAGTAGCCGCGCGTCCGGGCGGGCCCACGGGAACCTCTCCGCCTGCGACCAGCACTGGATTATCCTGCAGATCGGCGACCGCGTCAGCGACTGTGGCGTAGCGGTCCAGCAGATATTGCGGAAAGACCGAGAGCGAAATGCGTGGGGTCACCCCGTCATCTTCGGGATAGGTGGCCTCGACTTCCCAAAGCAGATTGACCACCAGACCGGCCTCGTTCAGTCCGTCAGCGGTCGCGATGTCATAGCCAGACGTGATCAGACTGCCGAATTCCGCCACCCATTCGACGGATCGCTCGCCCGCAGCCCCATCCCGTGCCACCCCGCGCGGCATCGCCCAGAGATTGCTGACCATCGGCATTTTCCAGTCCATGCTGCGCCCGGTCAGGATGCGATCCTCTGGCCCGTGATACACAGCGCGGGTGCAGGCGCTCGCAAGATCGGCAGTCAGCATCCCCGCAGCACAGACGACAGACAAAACTGTCTTCGACCAAATTGGCATTACGGATCCCCCTTAATCATGCTGGAACCCGCGCCACCCCGGCAGCAGGTGCACAAATGTCAAAACCGGAAACTCGCCCCGACGATCGGACCGCCCATGCGCATGTCGAACCGCGCCCCGCCACTGCGGTAATCGACCTGAAGGTGGCGAAATCCCACAGACAAAAAGGTATTATCGCGCAATTCATAGTTTACTGTGCCCAGAACCTGCGCTGTGCTCCGCGATCCGACCCCGAAACCGCCAATATCAGCGTAAAGCAGGCTCGACCAACCCGGCGCAAGCTGCAGATTGGCGCGCGCGGCAAGGATCGGGTCCGTAAAGCTGACCGAGCGCGTGGCCGAAGCAATGCCTGTTGCGCCCACATCGCCCCGGACATGCCAATGGCGCGCCCCTGCCAGAAGATCAATCGTCGCCGAAGGGGATGCATTGACCCGATACCCTGCAAGCGCCGTCGCAGAGCTTTGGCGCAGTTTGGCAGAGCCTGCGACCGGGCCAGGCAGCGGCGGCCCTGACACTGTGCCACTGCGCGAAGATGTCGATGTGCTGAAATCGCCCAGGAAAACCAGATTTCCATGCCGCGCGAAGGCGGAAATGAAAAAGGCCGTGTCCAGATCTTGCAAAATGCTTGAAAAAGATTTGCTGACCGAGATTTGCGGACCACCGGCAACAGGTCGCATATCGCCACCGACCCCCGTGGCCCAGGCATAGGGTGTGATCTGCACCACAGTGTCGGCCCCCGTCTGCGCCTGTGCGGCACTGATCAGAGCGCCAAGGCCGACAGCAGACGCGATCCAAGGCCGTATGAGCGATTTAATCATGCGCAGTCCTTCCCGGTTAACTCAACATGTCCTTGACGATACGCCCGTCTTTCATGATCAGATTAATCCGGCCCTGCGGATCATCCAGCCAGTCAAGCCCCGCTTCCGGGTCTTCGTCCACCACCAGAAGATCCGCCAGCGCCCCTTCGGCAATCACCCCCAAAGCCCCGTCATAGGGCGCACGCGCGCCCGACATGCCCAGCAATTCCCCGGCCCGGCCAGTGGCTGTGCGCAGTGCTTCAAGCGGCGACATGAACCGCGCGAATTTCGCAAGCTGGCGGCCTTGGCTGGACGTGCCAGCCGGATTGAACAGGATATCCGTTCCAAAGGCGAAAGGCACATCATAGGTCTTGGCAAGCTCAAAGGCCCGCGCTGTGCCCGCCGCCACTTCCAACTGTTTCGCGCGCTGGATGGGATCGGATTTCGGATTGGCATCCTCGTCATCAAGGAAAGGTTGCAGTGACCACCACACCCCCTGATCCGCCATCAGACGCACTGTGTCTTCATCGGCAAGCTGCCCATGCTCGATGGATTTCACCCCGGCCGCGATCGCGCGCCGGATCCCGCCGGGCGAGTAGACATGGGCGCAGACATATGTGCCCCAGTCCTCGGCCGCTTCCACCGCTGCGCGCATCTCGCGTTCGGTGAACTGGACCGATTCCAGCGGATCATAAAGCGAGGATACCCCACCCCCGGCCATGATCTTGATCTGGCTTGCCCCTTTCATCAATTGCTCGCGCGTCGCACGCAGTACCATATCCGCGCCATCTGCGATCAGCGCCACGCCCTGCTGCTCGATATAGCTGGGCGGCGTCGACGGAAAGCGCGGCAGGTCCGAGCGCAGGCGGAAATCGCCATGGCCCGAAGTCTGCGAAATCATCGCCCCTGACGGAAAGATGCGCGGCCCCGCCACAACCCCGCGATCAATCGCCATCTGCAGACCGAAAGCAGGCCCACCGACATCGCGCACTGTGGTAAAGCCACGCTGCAATGTGGCCCCGGCTTCGCGTCCTGCCATCAGATGCACAAAGCCGATATCCTGCGTCATCGCCGCAAGCTGCGACACCGCCACTAGCGTCGAATGCCAATGCGCGTCAATCAGCCCCGGTATGACCGAACGCCCGCCACAATCGATGATCTGGGCGTCATCGGGCCGCTCATCCTGCGACAGGAAGCCCGCGATCCGATTGCCGCGGATCAGGATATTGCGCCCTTCCTGCATCGCCAGCGTGGTCCCGTCGAAAAACCGCAGATTGCGCAGCAAAAGAGGGCGCGCAGGCGTTTGGGCCCGGACCTCGGTCGGGGCAAGACCAAAGCCTGCGAACATTCCAACCACAGCGCCCATGCCCCCGATCATCTGACGGCGCGAGATATCCGCCTCCAGCCGGGCATAGGCCGCGCGGGCTTGCGGAGAACCGCACAGACACGGATCAATCCCGGCGGCACGCGCCGTTTCGGGATCGAGGCAGACAACACACATGGGCAAACCTTTCATTTCGAGCGCTCGGCAAAGCCGATCCAGATCGCGCGTTGGGGCAGACCTGTCAGGGGTCAGGCCCCGTGCCTCCTTGATGCGGTAGACTGTCTGATTCATGCAACAGCTTTCTGATCACATTTGACCCTACTGCTTTGACAAGACTGCGCTGTGTGATCGCGGGCAGGTGGTTGCCCCACAAATCAGACCAAAGGCCGATAAGCACAACATGACCACAGGCAGGCTTGCGAACGCTCCCCATGTCGCGCAATGATACCCGGACGCGCTGTCAACGCGCCGTCAGGGACACCATGCAGCCGGCGAGGGCCTTGCGCGAAGGCATCTTGTCCCGACCACACCCGCGATGTGTGACACAGGAGGTATTTTGAAGAACGCCCCCTTCCTGAACCTCGCGCTTGCGGTTGTGCTGGTGCTGTCCGTTGGCTGGCTGCTGCTGATTGGCCGCGCGATCCTGCTGCCGATCGTGATGGCCGTGATCTCGGTCTATATCATGGTCTCGGCGGTCGAAGCTCTTGCCCGGCAACCAGTGCTGAAACATCTGCCAGTCTTCATGCTGCGCGCGCTGGTGCTGGCCGGCTTCATCATTTCCTTCCTTGGTCTGGCCATCGTGCTGGCTGACACTGTGCGCGAGATCATCGCGGTCGCACCTGTTTACGAGGCCAATCTGATCGCCCTGCTTGAAGGGATCGCAGAGCGTTTCGGGCTGGAAGTGCAAACGCTCTGGGCCGATATGCTCAGCGCCACAGTGGAACAGATCGACCTGCAGGCCATCGCGCTCGGCACGCTCGGCGGTTTTGCCTCGGTCGGGTTCACAGTGTTTCTGGTGGTGATCTATGCAGGTTTCCTGCTCGCAGAGCGCGGCAGATTTCCGCAGAAACTGTCAGCCGCGTTGTCACATGAGGCCAATACCGCCAAGGCCCTTCAGGTCGTCAATGACATCAATGTCAAGATCCGGCGCTATCTGGCTGTGAAGACACTGATCAACCTGCTGCTGGGGCTGGTATCCTATTCGATCCTGTGGCTGTTCGGTGTGGATTTCGCCTTGTTCTGGGCCGTGGCCATCGCGCTTCTGAACTATATTCCTTATGTCGGATCCTATGTCGGGGTGGCCTTTCCGGTGATCCTGTCGCTGGGACAGTTTGCATCACTGCCAACGACACTGCTGCTGCTGGTGCTGCTGTCATCGGCCCAGGTATTTGTCGGCAATGTGCTCGAGCCGCGCTGGATCGGACGGCAGCTGAACATGAGCCCCTTTGTGGTGCTCGTCGCCCTGTCGATCTGGAGCGCGCTCTGGGGCATTCCCGGCGCGATCCTCGCAGTGCCCATGACTTCAATCCTGATCATCGTGACATCAAGCTTCGCCTCGACGCGTTTTGTCGCCATCCTGCTCTCGGATCGCGTCGATCCACCGCTGGTGTCGCCGTCCGAGGACCAATCACCCTGAAACGCGGCTGCGGGTCATCTGCCGATTTCAACGACATGACATCAAGATCGCGCCCGGACCGAAGAACGCCCGAGCCTCGGCGATACCGTTGCCAATGCGCGGTCGTCTCGGTCGGATGGGTCACGGGCTTGATCGACCGGCGGCGCGCGCGTGCGTTCAACGGCCAGACGCTCTTCGAGTGTCTGATTGACAAAAAAGACCAGCTCTGCGGTGGCCAGTGTGTCCGCATCGGCGGGCTTGGCAGCATAGCCATGCCGGACCACGCCGGGGCCGATCAGCGTGGTGACAACCGCACATTTGCCCGCCAGATGCTGCGCGAGAGGCCCGTCGCGTTCATTCGCATTCACGCAATAGGCTCTGATTTATTTTTTCCGCATATTTTATGCGCAAAACCGGTTCCCACTTATGCGCAACATTTTTCACATCAGAGATCATGCCGACAGTGGCGAGGATATTCAGCGGGTCCACGCTGGCAATGCAGCTTCGTAGCTTACCCCCTGGCCGCAACGCATTCACTGTACCGGGTCAGTTCCTTGATCAAGGCCAGCCCGCTCGGCCGCTCCATGCGCTTGCAAAACTCTTCCCAGATCACGCCGAAAGGAAGGTCCTTGAATTCTTCGGCAAGCATCAGCCGTGTCGTGAAATCGAGCGTGTCCTCGACCGCGCGCAGCTGGTCCCATGGCATCAGAAGCGCGCGCAGCAGTGCCTTTTGCATGTTTCTTGTGCCGATCACCCAGGCTGCAGTCCGGCTGATGGTCGCATCGAAGAAATCCAGACCGATATAGGTCCGCTCCAGCAAATCGGCGCTCACCAGTTCATGGGCCATGGCAAGCAGATCGTCATTCAGCAAGATCACATGGTCACTGTCCCAGCGCATCGGGCGCGAGACATGCAACAGGATCTGCGGCAGCGACAGGGCGACAGCGCTCAGCTTGTCGGCAATATTCTCGGTCGGGTGAAAATGCCCCATATCGAGGCAAAGCAATGTGCCCTTCCGGATCGCGTAGCCAAGATAGAATTCATGACTGCCGATTGTGCAGGCTTCCACGCCGATGCCGAACAGTTTCGACTCGACCGCATCGCGCATATGGCCCGTTTCATGCATCCCGGCCAGCATCGCGTCAAGCGAGGCCTCCAACCGCTTGCGCGCGGCCATGCGGTCGATCGGGATGTCCTTGTATCCGTCGGGCACCCAGATGTTATTGACGCAGGGGCTGCCAAGCTCTGCCCCGATGCGCGCCGCGATCTCGCGGCTGCGCTTGCCGTGTTCGATCCAGAATTCCCGGATACCCGCATCCGGGTGGGAGAGTGTCAGGTTGTCGTCGGCTTTCGCATGGCCAAAGAAAGTCGGGTTGAAATCCAGGCCGATGCCCTGCGCTTTGGCCCAATCGACCCAGCGCGCGAAATGCCTGTAGTCGATCTGGTCACGGTCGGGGGTTTCCTCTGTGTCCATATAGATCGCATGCAGATTCAGCCGGTGCCGTCCGGGGATCATGGAATAGGCAAATTCCAGATCCGCACGCAACTCGTCTGGCGTGCGCGCGCGTCCAGGGTGATTGCCGGTCGCCTGAATGCCACCGCCAGAAGAGCCGCTGCGCGTCTCGAAGCCGGTCACATCATCACCCTGCCAGCAATGCATCGAGATCGGAACGGTCTTTAGCCGGGTCATCGCGTCCTCTGTATCGACGCCCCAGTCGGCAAAGACGGCCTTCGCGCTCTCATAGCCCATGATTTCCCCCCGCAGTCGCGATCAGCGTGTAAATGCCTGCACGTTTCCGGCATCCACGTTCAAGATATTCCCGGTCGATTTGGCCGAGCCGTCAGCCGCGAAGAAATAGCAGGCCTCGGCGATGTCCTCTGGCAGGACCGAGCGTTTCAACAATGAACGGTTGCGATACATCTCTTCCAGCCCCTCCTTGTCGGTGCCATAGGTTGACGCTCGCTGGTCCAGCCATTCACCTTCCCAGATTTTCGACCCACGCAGCACAGCGTCCGGATTGACAACATTGACCCTTATGCCGCCCCCGGCCCCTTCCAGCGCGAGGCACCGCGCCAGATGGATTTCAGCTGCCTTGGCCGTGCAATAGGCCGACGCATTCGGCGAGGCCGCAAGACCGTTTTTCGAGGCCACGAAAACGATGGATCCGCCCATATCTTGCGCCCGCATCAGCTTGAAGGCCTCGCGGCTGACCAGAAAATAGCCGGTCGACAGGATATCCATATTCTTGTTCCACAAGGCCAGTGTCGTTTCTTCGACAGGTGCCGAGGACGCGATCCCGGCATTCGACACCAGAATATCAACCCCGCCAAATTCGACCGCAGCCGCTGCAAAAGCCCTGGCAACGCTGTCCTCGCAGGTCACATCCATCACCACTGCGCGCAGCATATCCGCACTGTAGCGCGCGATCAGGCTATCCTGCGTCTGTTGCAGGTTCTCGGCATTGATATCGGCCAGAATGACGCAGGCCCCTTCTGACAGGTAGCGCTCAGCGGTCGCTGCCCCGATTCCGCCTGCGCCCCCCGTGACCAGCGCCACACGCCCTGCGAGCGATTTCGGCTTGGGCATGCGTTGCAGCTTGGCTTCCTCCAGCAGCCAGTATTCGATATCGAAGGCTTCCTGTTCGGGCAGGCCCTGATAGGTGCTGACTGCGGACGCGCCGCGCATCACATTGATGGCGTTGACATAGAATTCGCCGGAAATCCGCGCCGTCGCCTTGTCCTTGGCGAAAGTGATCATGCCGACACCGGGCACCAGATAGACAACTGCATTGGGGTCGCGCAGCGCGGGACTGTCAGCATGTTTGCAGCGTGCGTAATACGCCGCATAGGCGTCGCGATAGGCCGCGATCTGGTCTGGCAGCCCGTCCAGAACCGCGTCCAGATTGCCCTTTTCTGGATCGAAATCCACCACCAGCGGGCGGATTTTGGTGCGCAGGAAATGGTCAGGGCAGGACGTGCCCAGGGCAGCCAGCGGTTCCATGTTCTGCGCAGAAACGAATTCCAGAACGGCTGGATCATCGTTGAAATGGCCGACCATATGCTGGTTGCCACTGATCAACCCACGGATCGCAGGCATCAGCCGGGCGGCGACTGCGCGGCGCTCGGCCGCGCCCAGCGCTGCATGCTTTGCCCCCCCGAAGGCCGGCACATCCGCCATGCGGTCCTGCAGCCACTCTGTCGCGCGATTGATCACGTCAATCGTCGTGTCGTAGCAATCTTTCGCTGTATCGGCCCATGTGAAAAGCCCGTGGCTTTCCAGCACGACGCCATCGGCCTGAGGGTTCTCCAGACAGAATTTCTCCAACCAAAGCCCCAGTTCAAAGCCGGGACGTTTCCACGGCAGCCACCCGATGCGCGTGCCGAAAATCGTTTCCGTCAGTTCTTTCGAGTTCTGAGCCGCAGCGATGGCGATGATCGCGTCTGCATGGACGTGATCGACATGTTTGCGCGGCACATAGGCATGCAAGGGCGTGTCAATCGAAGCGGCGCGCGGGTTCAGCCGGAACGTGCAATGCGGCAGGTAGCCGACCATCTCATCTTCGAACGCGACCCCGCGATAAAGCGATTTCAGCGCCCTGAGCTTGTCCATGTAGAGCGTGGCAAACCCGTCCATCTTGATCGAGCCGATATCACCGCCAGAGCCCTTGACCCAGAGCACCTCGACCTGCGCGCCGGTCAGCGGATCGGGTTCCATGACCTTGGCCGATGTATTGCCGCCACCATAATTCGTGACCCGCTTGTCCGATCCCAGAATATTCGAGCGATAGAGCAGCAATTCCGGTTCACTCATCCCTGCTGCCACGCTGTAATCCCAGCGGTTTTCAAGCAAAGGGTTTCCACCTGTTTTCAACATGCGGCGCTCCTGTCTGATCAGATCGACCTGCAAAGCGATCCGCCACACGCTCCGACATCTGCGGCGTTTTGTCAATCTTTCGCAATCACAAGCAATCATGCTGCATTGCAGAATGATTTTTTGTGATTGTTTTTGATTGACTGTGCCGGGATTTCCCGGCAGCCTCTCACCACGGGAGAGCAGCATGCACGAGTCGGAACGTCACAGGATCATTTTGTCCTCTGTCCAGGATCGGGCCGTGATGACCGTGGTCGACCTGTGCAATCTGACTGGTGCCTCGGAGGCCACGATCCGCCGCGACATCTCAGCCTTGCATATGCAGCAGAAAGTGCGGCGCGTGCGTGGCGGGGTCGAGGCGCTGAACCCGCCCCAATTCGTCGGGCTGGCAGGGCGTACCTTCGCAGTCAATCAGACGATCCGGATTCGCGAGAAACAGGCCATTGCCCGCGCTGCTGTTGATCTGTGCGAAGAGGGTGAGCCGATCATCATCAATGGCGGGACGACCACCTTCCAGATGGTGCATCCGCTGGCCAATCGGCGCTGCCAGGTCTTCACCAACTCTTTCCCGATTGCCGAACACTTGCTGAAGCACTCGAAAACCACTGTGATGGTGTCAGGCGGGGCGATCTACCGCGAACAGAACATCATCCTGTCCCCCTTCGAGAATGACGTCACACGCAATTTCTATGCGCGCCGCATGTTCATGGGCGCGCAGGGTGTCGGCCCTCTGGGCCTGATGGAAGCGGACCCGCTGCTGATCCGGGCCGAGGAAAAGCTGATGCGACAGGCCGATGAGCTGGTCGTTCTGGTCGACAGCTCGAAATTCAGCCAGCGGTCCAGTCTTGTGCTCTGCGGGTTGGAACGCATCACCACATTGATCACGGATGAGGGGATTCCTGACAAGGCCGCCGCCATGCTGGACGCGGCGGATGTGAAACTGATCGTCACCCAGACAGGGGGCGCTCAAGAAGAGGAAGAGGTCGCCTCGTAAAACGGCCTTGCATATTGTTTCCATGGGAGGAAGTGACATGAAAAGACGGACGATCACGTCATTGGCAGCGGGGCTTGGCCTTGCCGCCAGCCTGATGGGCACCAGCGCTCTGGCAGAGGACAACATGCGCATCGCCCTTGTGGTCAAGGCGCTGGGGATCGGCTTCTTCGAAGCCGCAGCCGAAGGCGCCGAAGAAGCCGCGGCCGAGCTTGGCAATGTCGAGATCATCTATACAGGTCCGACCACGACCACGGCGGAAGGTCAGATCGAGGTCATCAACTCGCTGATCGCACAGGGCGTCGATGCCATCGCGATATCGGCCAATGACCCAGATGCCGTTGTGCCTGCGCTGCAACGCGCGATGCAGCGCGGCATAACGGTGATCTCGTGGGATTCCGGTGTCGCCGAAGAAGGGCGCATGATGAACCTCAACCCGTCTTCGACCGAATTGATCGGCAACACGATCATCAAGCTTGCAGCCGATCACATGCCTGATGGTGGACAGGTCGCGATCCTGTCGGCCACAACCACATCGACGAACCAGAATGCCTGGATTGCCGCAGCCCAGGACGTGCTGCCAGACTATCCCGGCATAGAACTGGCGGCGATCGTCTATGGAGACGATCTGTCGGACAAGTCCTATCGGGAAGCGCAGGGTCTGATGGCGTCTCATCCGGACCTGCAAGCCATTATCGCACCGACAACTGTGGGCATTCTGGCCGCCTGTCAGGCCGTGTCGGATGCGGGCCGGATCGGTGAGATCAATGTCACCGGGCTTGGCCTGCCCTCCGAGATGGCAGGATGTGTGGAATCGGGCGCGACCGAGAGCTTCGCCATCTGGAACCCGATCGACCTTGGCTATTCGGCCACGATGATCGCGCATGCGCTGGCCACCGGGGCCGCAACAGCCGAACCGGGTGCAGAAATCCCGACAGGGCGCATGGGATCGGTCACGCTGGACGACACCAATTCGGCGGCCATGTCGGATCCGTTCACCTATGACGCGTCCAATATCGACCAGTTCAAGGATATTTTCTGATCCCTGGCACAGACCGGTGCAGCTTGCGGGCTGCGCCGGGGCACTGACGGCGTGGTGACTGATCCGATGCTGATGAAATCCGAAGCCTCCTCTGACGCTCTGCGCACCGAGGCAGCTCTGCCGGTCCTGTCACTGAAGGATGTGACCAAGACCTTTCCGGGTGTGACGGCCTTGTCAGAGGTGTCGCTGGCGCTGTTTCCCGGTAAGGTCACTGCGCTTGTGGGCGAGAATGGCGCGGGCAAATCCACACTGGTCAAGATTTTGACAGGGATCTACCAGCCTGATGCAGGCAGCATCGAGGTCGATGGCCACCCGGTCCGGTTCATCACGGCGCAGGACGCAACCGCAGCGGGCGTGACGGCCATCCATCAGGAAACTGTCCTGTTCGATGAATTGTCGGTGGCCGAGAATATCTATCTTGGCCATGCACCGCGCGGGCGTTTCGGGCTGATCGACACAAGGGCTATGGTGGATCAGGCGCGCGCGATCCTGACCGGGATCGGTGCCAGAATTGATCCGAAGGTCAAACTGAAAGATCTTGGCATCGCCAACAAGCATCTGGTGGCGATTGCCCGCGCGCTCTCGGTCGATGCGCGGGTTGTCATCATGGATGAACCCACGGCCGCGCTGAGCCAGAAAGAGATCGAAGAGCTTTACGCGCTGATCGAGGCCTTGAAAGCGCAGGGCAAGGCGATCCTGTTCATCAGCCATAAATTCGATGAGATTTTTCGTATCGCCGATAATTACACCGTCTTTCGCGACGGGGCGCTTGTCGGCAGCGGGACGATCAAGGATGTGACCGAAGCGGCGCTTGTGAAAATGATGGTGGGCCGCGATGTCAGCCAGATCTTTCCCGACCGTACCCGCAAGCTGGGCGCTGAAATCCTGGTCGTCGACGGCTATGAGCATCCGACCGAATTCGCAGGGATCAGCTTTGCACTGCGCCAGGGCGAGATCCTGGGCTTTTACGGTCTGATCGGCTCTGGCCGGTCCGAATTCATGCAAGCCCTGTTCGGGATCACGCGGCCCAGCGCGGGCACAGTGCGGATCGAAGGTCAGCCCGTTGTCATCCGCGCGCCGGCCGATGCTGTAGCCAAGGGGATCGTATATGTCCCCGAGGATCGCGGCAAACAGGGGGCGATCACGGCGCTGCCGATCTTTCAGAACGTGACCCTGCCATCTCTGGGCCACACATCCAGAAACGGCTTCTTGCGGCTGGCCGAGGAATTCGCGCTCGCGCGCAAATATACCAGCCGGCTGGACCTGCGCGCGGCCTCGCTCGATACGGATGTCGGCAATCTTTCCGGCGGCAATCAGCAGAAAGTGGTCATCGCCAAATGGCTGGCCACGCGCCCCAAGATCATCATTCTGGATGAACCCACCAAAGGCATCGATATCGGCTCGAAGGCCGCAGTTCATGAGTTCATGGCCGAACTTGCCGCGCAAGGGCTGGCCGTGATCATGGTGAGTTCCGAAATCCCGGAAGTTCTGGGCATGTCGGACCGTGTGATCGTCATGCGCGAAGGGCGCATCGCCGCGGAGTTATGCGGCGCGGCACTGTCACCCGAAACGCTTGTGCGCCACGCAGCCGGGATCTGAAGGAGGAGAATGTGTCGAAACAGGCCCTCATGTCGCGCGAAATACTTCTGCTCGGCGCGATTGTCGTGCTGCTGGGCATTATCGCATCGCGGTTTCCGGCCTTCATCGCGCCAAGAAATCTTGTCAATGTGTTCAATGACACCGCACCCCTGATCCTGCTGGCCATCGGGCAGATGATCGTGATCCTGACGCGCTGTATCGATCTGAGCGTTGCGGCCAATCTGGCCCTGACGGGAATGGTTGTTGCCATGATCAACGTGGCCATGCCGGCGCTGCCTGTGCCGGTCATCATTGCCCTGGCCGTCACCTTCGGGGCCCTGTTGGGCATGTTCAACGGTATTCTGGTCTGGAAACTGGAAATCCCACCCATTGTCGTCACGCTGGGGACCATGACGATCTTTCGCGGCGTGATCTTTCTGTTGTCAGAGGGCAGGTGGATCAATGCCCATCAACTCAGCGATGCCTTCAAGGCCTTCCCGCGCACGATGCTTCTGGGACTGCCGGTGATGAGCTGGATCGCCCTTGGCGCAGTGGTGCTGTTTGCCATCGTGATGACCCGCACCACGCTTGGCCGGGCCTTCTATGCTGCAGGCGGCAATCCGCATGCGGCCACCTATGCAGGCATCAATGTCGGCCGGACCCAGTTCTGGGCTTTCACCATCTCTGGCGCACTGGCAGGATTGGCAGGGTACCTTTGGGTCTCGCGCTTCGCGGTCGCCTTCGTGGATCTGGCGCGCGGGTTTGAGCTGACTGTGGTTGCTGCCTGTGTGATCGGCGGTGTGGCGATCATGGGGGGCAGTGGTACAGTTCTGGGGGCCACGCTCGGGGCGCTGTTTCTGGGCATTATCAGCAATGCGCTGCCCGTGGTGAACATCTCGCCCTTCTGGCAACTGGCGATTTCGGGCAGTGCGATCATCATTGCTGTAGCCCTGAATGCATCGGCCAATCGCAAGAAAGGCCGGATCATCCTGAAGCGCGCGGAGCAGGCAACATGAGCG
>SKSL01000098.1 GCA_007123015.1 Natronohydrobacter sp.
GGACAACAGCCAATCTGCGCGCCTGTTCTTCCGGGTCGATCTGGACCGTAATCCGGGGGCCTGTTGCATTCGGTGAAACCGGGACGCGCCGAAAGGAAAAATCCTCGCGATCCTGAGCAACCGCCGGGACGGCGATACTCGCTGACACGACCGCAGCGAACACCGCAGCGGCCGGTCCCACAACGCGAAAAAGCGACATCTGTTAACTGCTCGTTTTATCTTTTGCGCCATGATGCTCGCAGCGCGAAGCAAATGCCAGAGATTTGGCATGGATCCTCAGAAAAGCGCTGGGGCGCGTGGCACGAATACAAGATCACGTCAAAGCGCCTGCCTTTGCCGATCAGATCGATTCAGGTGCCGAACAATCCTTGGGGACAACCTCATGACAGAAACAGGACGCGATAATGTGCTGATATTGTCCAAGACCTGCCCCAATCCGAACATGATTTAAGTGTTTATAGAAGATGACCAGCTTGGGACGGACAGAGTTTCACCTGAGAGGGCGACCAAACTGTAAAAGCGTATCTGGAGAAGAGACATGACCTTTTTTGCAAACATCAAGACCTTCGCTGCTGACGAATCCGGTGCTGTGACCGTCGACTGGGTCGTTCTGACCGCCGCGATTGTGGGCCTGGGCATCGCTGTTGTTGCATCCGTCCGTTCCGGCGTTGGCAACGTGGCCGGCGAAATTCGTGGCTCGTTGGAATCGGCCAGCGTGACCGACCTCGGCAACCTGACAACGCAAACGGGTGGAACGGGTGCGAGCGTATTCGACCGCGCGTCCGATTGATAGTCAGGATGCATCAGCATGGCGCGGGGAAACATGATCCCGCGCCCAAGATCAAAGACCTGCCCCTTGGGCGGGTCTTTTGCAGTTGATGGTAGAGCCCGGAAAAACTGTGCAGGAAGCAGTCAGATGACTCATAGATTAAAGTTCAGTGACTTCTGCTTGGATGACAGCGGCGCTGTAACCACGGATTGGCTTGTGCTGACGGCCGCGACGTTTTTTCTGGGTGCTGCCGTCGTGTGGTATGTCGGTGAGGGTGCTTTGACCGTCGGGTCCAGAACCGATGCAGCCCTTGCGACCGGGTCGATTACTGGAATGGACGAGTTGGAAAGCAACACCTCCAGTACAGAAGGGTTTACGCGCGCGCCAGAATGACCTTCAAAGGAATGCGCCTGGCTCACATCTTTGCTGCAATCAGCAGCCAAACGATCGGACCGCCAATAATTCCAATGAACCTGGCCAATTCGTGCAAGTCCGGTCTACGCCTTGCCCTGCAATCTTCATTTTTCAGCCATAATGCATGTGTACCGTCGGTGCATTGAAACGCGGGTCGAAACTGGCCCAATGATGGAAGGAGTTGGCGATGCGCCTCGTCTTCGGAGCAGTTCTCGTCGCGGGTTTCGGCCTTGCAGGCTTCGCTGTCTATGAAACACATTCCTATATCACAGAGCTTCAGCAACGCCTCGTGGTCGCGGAACGCAATGCCAACACAGTCGAGATGGTCGATGTTTTCGTCGCAGGTGGCGAATTGCGGCACGGCCAGCTCCTGACGCGCGATGATATTCTTGTCGCCCCTTTCCCGCATTATGCAGTGCCACAAGGCGCCTATACGGATATAGACGCGCTGTTCCCCAACAATGCACAATCGCGCGTCGTGTTGCGCGCCATGGACGATTTGGAGCCGATCATGGCCTCGAAATTGACCGAACCGGGCAAACAGGCCGGGATCACATCGCATCTGAGCCCAGGCATGCGCGCTTTCACCATCCCCGTCAATGCGACCACTGGTGTGGCAGGGTTCCTGCAGCCCGGTGACGTGGTCGACCTGTTCTGGACAGGGCGCACCCGCGACAGTGGCGAGGTCACCCAGCTGATCCAATCTCAGCTGCGGCTGATCGCTGTTGATCAAAGCGCAGATATGGACCGTGCCACCAGCGTCACCAATGCGCGCACTGTCACTGTCGAAGCAACCCCGGAACAAGCAGCGAAACTTGCACAGGCCCAAAGCTCTGGGCGGTTGTCACTGGCGCTTGTCGGAGTGGGCGATACTGCACCTGTCGAAATGATCGAGATGACTCAGGATCGGCTCTTGGGGATCACACGGGAAGAGCAGCGCGCACCGGATGAAAAATGCCATATCCGCACACGGCGGGGCAATGAAGTGGTCCTGATCGAGATTCCGTGCACCAATTGACGGACGCGACCGTCTTAGCAGCGCCGCTGATCCGATACGCCAAAGACGCGCGCCGCCTACCCTCTAGATACGGCATAACGGCGCCTTGTCTCTGCTACATATGGGATCTTTCGTGGAAGGCGTTGCAAAAAAGCACTTAAAGACCGTCTCGTAACCACAAGAAACTTGATAAAAATTCGGGTTTGGCGCATGCTTCGTCAAAATCGCGGATATAAATCTGCCAGCGGGATCTTTTGGGTCTCGACTGATAAGAACCGAGCAGTCTTGGAAGGCAGGCAGTATGAAAACGAAGACATTCGCAGCGGCGGTGCTTTTTGCGCTCAGCATGGGCCTCGCAACGCCACCGTCAGCGCAGGCAGATACATTCCGTGTCATGAATGGCGCTTCGATCTCGACCTTGCAGGTCTCGATGAACCGCGCTGTCGTGGTGGAGACCGAAAATCCCTTTGCAGAGCTGTCAATTGCCAATCCGGGGATCGCGGATATCTCGACATTGTCGGATCGCTCGATTTACGTCCTCGGCAAGACCCCCGGGCGCACGACGCTGACCATTCTGGGCCCGGACGGGACACTCATTTCCAATGTCGAAGTGCAGGTGACACCGGATATCGCGGAATTCAGAGAGCGGCTGCGGCAGATTCTGCCCAATGAGCGGATCGAGGTCCGCACAGCCAATGACGGCATTGTGTTGTCTGGGATCGTCTCGACAGCGGCACGACTGGACGCCGCGCTTGAACTGGCGCAACGCTACGCCCCTGACCGCATCTCGAATCTGATGAGCGTGGGCGGCACGCAGCAAGTCATGCTGAAAGTACGCTTTGCAGAGATGCAGCGCGGGATCAGCAAGAATCTGGGCACCAGCGTCAGCGTTCAGGGCAGCACCAATGCAGCTGCAGGCACAAGTCAGTTCACCGGGGGGTCTGCAGACCGTGGAAACCTGCTGTCGGGGGCAACCGGAGCAGGCGCGCTTGGGTTCCGCGTCGGCGGGGGCCGTTTGACAGCGCAGGTCCTGATCGAAGCTCTTGAAACACAAGGGCTCGCGCGCACGCTTGCAGAACCGAACCTGACCGCCCTATCGGGCCAGGAAGCAAGCTTCCTGGCGGGGGGTGAGATCCCATTGCCAGTGCGCGACGGCGATTCGGGCACACCCACGATCACTTACCGACCGTTCGGTGTTCAGCTGGTATTCACACCCCGTGTTCTTGACGACAATGTCATCAACCTGCGTCTGGATGCAGAGGTGAGCTCGCTCGACCCTTCGATCGGGACTGACACGACCCTGATCACATTGCCGGGATTGCGGACGCGCAAAACGACCACCACGGTCGAACTGCGTGATGGTGAAAGCTTCGCGATTGCAGGGCTGTTACAGGATGATTTCCTTGCAAATTCAACTGGTGTGCCCTGGTTGTCCGAATTGCCGGTTCTGGGCGCATTGTTCCGCAGCGCCAATTACCAGCGCAACCAGACCGAACTGGTGATCATCATCACAGCGCATCTGGTCACCCCGACCCGTGGCGAGGCACTGGTTCTGCCAACAGATCGAATTCGGCCGCCAACCGAGCGTGAACTCTTTCTGAACGGGCGTCTTGCCGGATCGGGCGGCGGCGCTCTTGGCGAAATCGCGCGGCAGGATTTCGGCGGTTCTTACGGCTATGTGCTCGACTGACCCGCACAACCATGTGATTTTGATAAAGGACCCCGCCATGACGATCAACCGACGTATCTTCTTGCTGGGCATGGCTGGTTTCGGGCTGACAGCCTGCAGTGATCCGAAATCCAGTTTCAACCGCGAAGCCGGCAGCACAATTGACGAAGGCGGCTTCGGCAATCCAACCATGCACAATACGCTGCTGCAATCGGGCAAGATCAATCTTGCCGAGATCATGACTCAGCGTTTCCATGCCGAAGTGCCGTCCATGGTGAATTTCGCCTTTGACAGCGCGGAACTGGACAAGGAAGCACGCTCGATTCTTGCCATGCAGGCGCATTGGATGAAGCAATTTCCCGAGCTGCGCTTCAAGATTTACGGGCATACAGATGCTGTCGGCAGTGCAGCGTATAATTACCGCCTGGGTCTTCGGCGTGCAAATGCAGTCAGGCGTCATCTCATTGCGCTCGGGGTGCCGGCCGCAAGCATCATCGCAGTTGTGTCCCGCGGCGAGACCCAGCCCTTGATTGTCACCGAAGGCAAAGAAGCGGCCAATCGCCGTACTGTGACCGAGATTTCTGGCATGATCCGGCGGCGCGGGACCTTGATGGATGGCGACTATGCACGGATTATCCATCGTCAATATGTCAGCAGTGCCCGCGAACAGCATGGGACCGAAGGCTGATCCGGACCGCCACATGATCGAAAACTTTCGCGCCGGCACGAAGATCGTGTCGGCGCGTTCGCATGCGCCGCGCGTGACAGGCACAGCCCTCGTGGCTCTGATAGGCTCTGAACCGCTATCGAACAATTAGACCAGTTCAGCCCAATTCTTGCCAGATTTATAAACAATCTTCCTTCTGAATAGCAGTGTTGATCTGCGAGATGCCGAATCTCTCGGAGCAGACAGTGATAGCAATACGAGTTTGAGGAAGCCATTATGGCGGGCATAGCCGAACAGCACATCCCGAAAACCCGTGCATGCACGGTTTCGCGCGACGTACAGAATTTTGATCTTTTGATCGAAGACATGGAAACCGTTTTTCACGAAGACTGGGGCGATCTTTCCTTCGCTGAAGCTCTGGTGTTCCTTGACGATGATGCGTCGTCGCAGCTTGAGATGCTTGCCCTGGCGCTCGATGACGAGGACGAGGCCAATCTCGCGCTGATCCGGTCCGTGATCGAAAAGGCAGCGACCCGCAACATCCAGATTTTGCTGATCGCCGAAGCTTTGTCGCCGATTGTCTTGCACCAGCTGTTGCGGGCCGGAGCGGATGATTTCGTGCCCTACCCCCTGCCGGAAAACGCGCTGCAGGACACGATCGCGCGGCTGAAGAAAGCGCAAGAGCTTCCCTCGGAACGCATGTCCAGCTTCAGCAGTGCAAAAGGGAAGAATGGATCTGTCTTCGCTGTTCACGCGCTTACCGGGGGCGCAGGCGGGACGAATTTCGCCGTCAACCTGGCCTGGGAACTGAGCGGTCTTTGCGCGGCCAAGTCCCAATCGGTCTGCATTCTGGATTTCGATCTGCAATGCGGCTCGGTTTCAACCTATCTTGACATGGCCCGCACTGAGAAAGTCTATGAGCTTCTGTCGCAGACCAGTTCCATGGACAGCGATGCCTTTCTGGCCGCCACTCAGCGCTTCAACGACCGCTTGCAAGTGCTGACAGCGCCCTCGGACATGCTTCCACTGGACCTGCTGACCCCGGACGAAATCGAGCGTGTGATCTCGATGGCCAAGGACCAGTTCGATTTTGTAATCATCGACCTGCCGCGCACTGTCGTGCACTGGACAGAAACGGCGCTTGAGATGTCAGAGCTGTATTTCACGCTACTGGAGCTCGATCTGCGATCGGCCCAGAATGCGTTGCGCATGATCCGCGCCTTGAAGGCAGACGGGATATCAATGCAGAAGCACCGCTTCATCCTGAACCGCGCGCCCCGTTTCACGGATCTCAGTGGCAAGGCGCGCGCCAAGCGTATGGCGGAAAGCCTTGGGATCAGCTTTTCCGCCACGATCCCGGATGGTGGCGCGCAGATACGCGACGCCAATGATCACGGGCTGCCACTGGCGGAATACGCGCCGAAAAACCCGGTCTGCAAGGAAATCCATAAATTCGCAGCAGCCCTTTTCGAGACTTCCGAAATCGAGCGCATTGCCGCCGAGTAAGAAAAGAGTTCAGCCATGTTCGCAAGATACCGCAAGCCCACTGGCAGCCAGCCCGCCACCGCTGTGAAACCTGTTCAAGACACGTCGCCCGCGAAAAGCGCTGAACCTGCACGCAGCAAGGCACCGCGCAATGCGGCTGCGGACCCGCTGCCTGCACGGGCCAGCACGCCGGATCGCGAACAGCAGCGCAAGCAGCGGATGAATGCGATCAAGTCGGATCTGCATAAACGGCTGCTTGAAAACCTGAACCTCTCTGCCTTGGAGCGCGCAAGCGAAGCAGAGTTGCGTTCCGAGATCAACACGATCGCAGCCGAAGCGCTGGCGGAAATGGATATCCTGCTCAACAGCGAGGAACGCCTGACGCTCAACAAGGAGCTCTATTTCGAAGTCATGGGGCTTGGCCCGCTGGAGCCATTGCTGCAGGATGATACTGTCAACGATATTCTGGTGAACGGTCCGAAGAAGGTGTTCATCGAACGCGCTGGCAAACTGGAATTGTCCGATGTCACCTTTCGCGATGAACGTCATCTGCTGCGAATCATCGACAAGATCGTCTCGGCAGTCGGGCGGCGTGTGGATGAATCGAACCCCTATGTTGACGCGCGACTGGCCGATGGCTCGCGTTTCAATGCCATGGTGCCGCCTGTTGCTGTTGACGGATCACTGGTGTCGATCCGGAAATTCAAGAAAGAAAAGCTAAGTGTCCCGGATCTGGTCCGCTTCGGCGCGTTTTCCGAAGAAATGGCGCTTTATCTGGAAGCGGCCGTATCGACACGGTTGAATATCATTGTGTCAGGGGGCACCGGGTCGGGCAAAACCACGACGCTCAATGCGCTGTCGAGCTTCATCAGCAATGATGAGCGCGTCCTGACCATCGAAGACACAGCCGAATTGCAATTGCAGCAAAGCCATGTCGGGCGGATGGAAAGTCGCCCCGCCAATATGGAAGGCAAAGGGGCGGTCACCCAGCGGGATTGTCTGCGCAACGCGCTTCGGATGCGCCCGGACCGGATCATCGTGGGTGAGACGCGGGGCGAGGAAGTCATCGACATGCTGCAGGCGATGAACACAGGCCATGACGGCTCAATGACCACGATCCACGCCAATTCGGCCCGCGACGGGATCAGCCGTCTGGAAAACATGGTCGCGATGGCCGGGATCGAGATGCCACTGCGGGCCGTGCGCAGCCAGATCGGATCGGCTGTGAACCTGATCGTGCAAGCCTCGCGCCTGCAGGATGGATCGCGCCGCATGGTTTCAATCACGGAAATTACAGGCATGGAAGGCGACATCATCACCATGCAAGAGATTTTCCGCTTCGAGCGCACAGGGCTGGAACCTGACGGGACGATTTTGGGTCATTTCACAGGGACCGGGCTGCGCTCGGCCTATTCGGATCGGTTCAAGCGCTGGGGGTATGATTTGCCCGCGAGCATTTACGACGAAGTCAGGGTCAGGAGGTAAGTCATGGAACTCTCGCTCAGCCCGCTGATCTATGCTGCGATTTTCGGCGCCGTCATTCTGGTGATCAATGGCATCTACCTCATCATGTTCGGGCGCAGCATCCAGCATGATTCGAAACTTAACCGCCGCCTTGAACTGATCCAGAAGGGTCAGGCCAAGAAGGACGTCATGGAACAGCTGCGCAAAGAGCGTTCCGCGCATACTGGCAGTTTCTCGATCCCGTTTTACGGCTTGTTGCAAGAGCGCGCGCGGCGCGGGAATATCGCCTTCTCGCCGCGCATGCTGATCTTGTTGATGTTTGGATTGAGCATTTTCAGTTTTGGCATGCTGTCGCTCGCCACCCCGAGTGAACCCGCGATCAGGCTTGGCATTTCCGTGGTGTTCGGCTTCGGAGGTGTGTTTTCCTGGGTGTCCAGCAAGGCCAAGAAACGCGTGGCTGCGATTGAAGAGCAGTTGCCGGAAGCGATTGACCTGATCGTGCGGTCGCTGCGCGTCGGCCATCCTTTTGGCGCGGCCCTGGGCATCGCGGCGAATGAAGTTTCGGACCCGCTTGGGACAGAGCTTGGGCTGATCGCAGATGAAATCGCCTATGGGCGGGATGCGGGCGAAGCAATTGCCGAATTCGGCGAACGGATCGACTTGCAGGATATCCGCTTTCTGGCCGTCGCGGTCTCGATCCAGCAGAAATCTGGCGGGAACCTTGCTGAAATCCTCGACGGACTGGCGAAGGTGGTGCGCGCGCGGTTCAAGCTATTCCGCCGGGTCAAGGCCATCACGGCCGAGGCGAAATGGTCAGGCATGTTCCTGTCTGGCTTCCCGATCGCCGCGATGCTGATGATCCAGGCGATCAAGCCGGATTACTAC
>SKSL01000087.1 GCA_007123015.1 Natronohydrobacter sp.
ATGTGCTGGGCCGTGATCCAGATGCAGCGGGGCTTGATGGCTGGGTGGCTGAGCTGGAGAGCGACGTGACCCGCGCAGAAGTGGTGCGGGGCTTCGCGCAATCGGGCGAATTTGTCCGCAATACAGCCCCGGACTTGCGCGACTGGATCCGGGCGCAGGGGGTGGATGATGTGCTCGACGGGGGTTCGGGGGTGAATGAGCTGTGGGGCGGTCCGATGGCGGATGTGTTCCGCTTCCAGCAGTCGGATGCAGGCACGCACAGGGTGCAGGATCTGGAGCCTTGGGATTATCTCGACTTCCGGGGCTTTGGCTTTAGCGCGCCGCAGGATGCGCTGGGGCAGATGACCCAGCAGGGTGCGGATGTGGTATTCGAGGATCAGGGAACGAGCGTGATCCTGGCCAATACGCAACTCGCGATGCTCGATGCGGATGCGTTCATATTTACCTGAGGTAAAATCCGCCAGCGCCCCGGACATCGACGCTGGCATGGTTGAATGTGTGGATCAGACAGCGGCTTTCAAGGCGTCTGCCAGATCCGTGCGCTCCCACGAGAAGCCGCCATCGGATTCCGGGGCGCGTCCGAAATGGCCATATGCGGCAGTGCGCGCATAGATCGGGCGGTTCAGACCCAGATGCTCGCGAATACCCAATGGGGTCAGGTCCATCACCCGGGTCACAGCGCGCTCGATCACCTCATCCGGAACTGCCCCGGTGCCATGCGTGTCGACATAGATCGAGAGCGGCTTGGCCACACCGATGGCATAGGAAATCTGCAAGGTGCAGCGCTTTGCCATGCCCGCTGCGACCACATTCTTGGCCAGATAGCGCGCCGCATAGGCGGCAGAGCGGTCAACCTTGGTCGGGTCCTTGCCGGAGAACGCGCCACCCCCATGCGGGGCCGCGCCGCCATATGTATCCACGATGATCTTGCGCCCGGTCAGACCTGCATCGCCATCGGGACCCCCGATCACGAATGTACCGGTTGGATTGACCCACCATTCGGTCCGCTCTGTCAGCCAGTCCGCAGGCAGGACGTCGCGGATATAGGGTTCGACAATCGCACGGATATCGTCCGATGTCTGGTCTTCGCTCTCATGCTGGGTCGAGAGCACAAGCTGGGTCACTTCAACAGGTTTGCCGCCTTCATAGCGTAAGGAAAGCTGCGATTTTGCATCAGGGCGCAAGCTGGAGGCAGCCCCTGATTTGCGCGCTTCGGCAAGGCGGTGCAGGATCGCATGGGCGTATTGGATAGGGGCAGGCATCAGCTCTGGGGTTTCATCAACTGCATAGCCGAACATGATGCCCTGATCACCCGCCCCGTCGCGGTCCACACCTTGCGCGATATGGGCGGATTGTTCATGCAGGAAATTCAGCACATGGCAGGTGTTCCAGTGGAACTTGTCCTGTTCATAGCCGATATCCCTGATGCAATCGCGCGCAATCTGCGGGATCCGGCCCATGTAATCTTTCAGGCGTTCTGGGTCAGACAGGCCCACTTCGCCCCCGATCACCACCAGTGAGGATGTGGCGAAGGTTTCGCAGGCGACACGCGCATTGGCCTCTTCGCTCAGAAGGGCGTCCAGGACGGCATCAGAGATCCGGTCGCAAACCTTGTCCGGGTGCCCTTCAGACACGGATTCCGAGGTGAAAATGTAGTTTTCTCTGGCCATGCTGGTCCTGTCCACTCTGGGCGCTGTGATCGCTCAATGCCGGACCATGCGCCAACCCTTGTTTCTATCGGCGTCCCCATAGCAAGAAGGCAGCGCCGCTACAAGCGCAGGCAGGCCAGCAGGTCACGATCCCCCTGGCAAGAGCGGTTGTAGGAAATCGGCCACTTTCGGCCCCAGATGCCCGACAATCAGTTGCACGCCTTCGGCATTGGGATGGATATGATCCTCTTGCATCAGATCGTTGAAACTGGCCCCTTCATCGGCCTTGTCGGTCATGGGTTGCATGAAATTGGGCACCATGGGCACATCGAACTGACCGGCAAGATCAATATACATCCGCTCGAAGGCCAGCTTGAACTCGGGCCCGTAATTGCCCGGCGCAGGCAGGCCTATCAACATGGCCGGGATCTGCTCGCGCTGCAGCCGGGTCAGAATCCCTTCCAGATTCTCGCGACTGGCCGCCGGATTCAACCCGCGCAGCAGATCATTCCCCCCCAAAGTGACCAGCATCGCATCGACCGGCTCTGACAGGGTCCAGTCCATCCGCGCCAGCCCGCCTGCTGTCGTGTCGCCCGAGACACCTGCATTGATGACCTCGACCTCAAGCCCGTTTTCCTGCAACCAGCTTTCCAGTTGCGGCACGAAGCCGTCTTCCGTGGGCAGGCCATAGCCTTGCGTCAAACTGTCGCCAAGGGCGACAAGCCGGAACCTCTCGGCCGCAGCGGGGGCCGCAGACAGGCCAAGTCCCAGCGCAAAAACCCCCAGCGCCGCAGTGCAGCAGTTGCCTGTGCGCCGCGCGGCCCCATATGCAGAACACAGGATTGGTGCAAGGATTGACGGAATGACGGACATGGTTCTCTCGCTGAAAAATGTAGGGCTGACATTGAACGGGAATGCCGGGCCGGTGACGATCCTGCGCGACATCACGCTCGATGTCGCCAAAGGCGAAACTGTAGGTCTGATCGGGCCATCCGGGTCGGGCAAATCCTCGCTCCTCATGCTTATGGGGGGGCTTGAGCGCGCCACAGAAGGCACTGTCATGGCCACAGGTCATGATCTGACTGCCTTGGGCGAAGATGCGCTGGCCCGGTTTCGTCGTGCACATATGGGCGTCGTGTTCCAGTCTTTCCACCTGATTCCGACAATGACGGCCCTTGAAAATGTCGCGACCCCGCTGGAACTGGCGGGCCGTCGTGACGCTTTCGAGCGCGCCGAGGAAGAATTGCACGCGGTCGGGTTGGCCCATCGGCTGGACCATTACCCGGCGCAGATGTCCGGCGGCGAACAGCAGCGCGTGGCCCTTGCGCGCGCTGCCGCCCCGCGCCCTTCGATCCTGCTTGCGGATGAACCTACGGGCAATCTGGACGGTCCCAATGGGCAGGCGATCATGGACTTGCTGTTTGGGCTGCGCGACCGGCATGGCGCGACGCTTGTTCTGGTCACCCATGCGCCCGAACTGGCTGCGCGTTGCGACCGTGTGATCCGTCTGGCGGATGGCCGGATCGCAGGCGAAGACCGCACCCCCCGCGCCGAGGCCGCCGAATGAGCGCGGTCGCATGGCGCATCGCCCGGCGCGAACTGCGCGGCGGCTTGCGGGGCTTCTGGGTGTTTCTGGCCTGCCTGGCGCTGGGCGTGGGCGCGATTGCTGCCGTGGGGTCTGTGCGGGGCGCGATTGATGACGGGCTCGCGCGCGAAGGGGCGACCCTTCTGGGCGGGGATGCCGAATTGCGCATGACCTACCGCTTTGCCACGCCGGAAGAACGCGCCTGGATGGATGGGTTCGCGGCGGATGTCTCGGAAGTGGTTGATTTCCGTTCGATGGCCGTGGTGGGGCAGGGCGAGACATCTGAGCGCTCGGTCACGCAGGTCAAGGGGGTGGACAGCGCCTATCCGCTGGTGGGCACTGTCGGACTGGCGCCTGATATTCCCTTGGCCGAAGCCTTGGCGGGGGCCGACGGTCTGCCTGGGGGCGTGATGGAGCGTATTCTGGCCGAGCGGTTGGGGCTGGAGATTGGCGACACGTTCCGGCTGGGCGTGCAAGAGTTCCGGCTGACCGCCCATCTGACCCGCGAACCCGACGGGTTGGGTGCGAATTTCGGCTTCGGTCCACGAACTCTGGTCCTGCGCGAGGCGCTCGAAGGCGCAGAACTGCTTGGCCCCGGCACGCTCTATGAAGTGAATTACCGCATGCTGCTGCCGGGCCAGTCGCTTGATGCGGCGCGCGATTTGGCGGTTGCGCAATTTGACGGTGCAGGCGTCCGCTGGCGCGACAGCCGCAATGCGGCCCCGCAAATCCGGCAGGTGATCGAGCGCGTGTCCTCTTTCCTTGTGCTGGTCGGGCTGGCCGGGCTGGCGGTGGGCGGTGTGGGCGTCTCGGCGGCCGTGCGCACCTATCTGGACGGCAAGACCAAGGTCATCGCCACGCTGAAAACCCTGGGCGCGGAAAGCCGCACGATCTTCAGTGTCTATCTGATGCAGATCGGCGTGCTGACTGCGCTGGGGCTTGTGCTGGGGCTTGCGCTTGGCGCAGTCGTGCCTTTCGCGGTCGCGCCGCTGGTCGCGGATCAAGTGCCGGTCGAGCTGGAAATCGGCCTGCACCCGCGCGCCCTGATCGAGGCCGCGCTTTACGGTGCGCTGACGGCCCTGATCTTCACGCTCTGGCCGCTGGCGCGCACCGAACATGTCCGCGCTGCGACGATCTTTCGCGGTGTTTCTGAGAGCGCGCGAACCCTGCCGCGTTGGCCCTATCTGCTGACGACTTCGGCCCTTTTTGCCGGCTTGGTAGGCATCGCAGCGTTCTTCGCGGCTCTGCCCTATCTGGCCTTTGCCACGGCCGGGGGGGTGGTCCTTGCGCTTGCGATCCTTGCGCTGGCCGCGCTGGCCCTTCGCGCGCTTGCCCGCAGGCTTGCCCGGGCGCGGGGTTTGCGGGGGAATACAGCGTTGCGCATGGCGATGGGCGCGATCAGCAATCCCCGCGAAGGGGCGACGGCTGTGATCCTGTCACTGGGGCTGGGGCTGACAGTGCTGGCTGCTGTCGGCCAGATCGACAGCAACCTGCGCCGCGCCATCGCGATGGATCTGCCCGACCGCGCGCCGAGTTATTTCTTCCTCGACATCCAGAACCACCAGCTAGAAGGCTTCCTTGCGCGGCTGGATCAGGATGACAATGTCGACCGCGTCGATACAGCGCCGATGATGCGCGGCGTGGTTTCCGCGCTCAATGGCATTCCGGCGCGCGAGCATCCGGCCAGTGGCCACTGGGTGCTGCGCGGCGACCGGGGCATCAGCTATGCGGCCACCATGCCCGAGGGGACCAGTCTGACAGCAGGCGAATGGTGGCCCGAGGAGTATTCCGGCCCGCCGCTGGTCAGTTTCGGGGCCGAACAGGCGCGCGATCTGGGCGTGGGGGTTGGCGATACTGTGACTGTCAACGTCCTTGGCCGCGATATCACAGCCGAAATCGCCAATCTGCGCGATGTGGATTTCTCGACAGGCGGGATCGGCTTCGTGATGGTGATGTCGCCGGACCCGATCCGCTCTGCGCCCCATACGCATATCGCGACCGTCTATGCGCTGGAAGCCGCCGAAGGCGCGATCCTGCGCGATCTGTCGAACATGTTCCCCAATATCACGGCCATCCGCGTGCGCGAAGCCGCTGAGCGTGTCACCGAAGCGCTCTCGACCATGGCCACAGCGACGAGCTACGCAGCCCTGGCCACGTTGCTGACCGGGTTCATTGTGCTGATCGGCGCCGCAGCGGCGGGCGAGCGCGCCCGCGTTTTCGAGGCTGCAGTGATGAAAACGCTCGGGGCAACGCGTCGTCAGATCCTGACCAGCTTCGCGCTGCGCGCCAGTCTTATGGGGGCAGCAGCGGGGTTGGTGGCCTTGGGCGCAGCGGCGCTGGCCTCTTGGGCCGTGATGCGCTTTGTGCTTGAGGCGAGCTATATTTTCGAGCCGATCTCGGCGCTGGGCATTGTTCTCGGCGGGATTCTCGCCACGCTTCTGGCGGGCCTTGCCTTTGCGCTGCGCCCCTTGGCCGCGCGACCCGCGCAGATCCTGCGTGCGCAGGATTGACCTTCGCCCCTGTCGCGGTCATGGCTGCGGGAGGGGATAAAGCGCCATGAAACTCACATCTTTACAGGATCTGGCGACCATCGGCGTTGACACAGTCATCGACGCGCGCGCACCTGCAGAGTTTGCCGAAGACCATCTGCCCGGCGCAGTCAATCTGCCCGTTCTCAGTGACACGGAGCGCGCCGAAATTGGCACGCTTTACAAGCAGATCAGCCCGTTTCAGGCGCGCAAACGCGGCGCAGCGCTGGTCGCGCAGAATGTGGCGCAGCATCTGCTGGGGCCGCTGTCCGAAAAGCCCGGCGACTGGCAGCCGCTGGTCTATTGCTGGCGTGGTGGGCAGCGCTCCGGGGCTTTTGCCACGATCCTGCGCCAGATCGGCTGGCGTGTGGCTGTGCTGGAAGGGGGCTATAAATGCTACCGTCGGCAGGTGCAGGCGCAGCTTTATGACGCGCCCTTTCCTGCACCAGTGCTGTTGCTCGATGGTGGCACAGGCACCGCCAAGACCGAAATCCTGGCCCGGGTCGCGCGTCTGGGCGGGCAGGTCATTGATCTGGAGGCCTTGGCGGCGCATCGCGGCTCGCTTTTCGGCGCAGAAAGCCCGCAACCTTCGCAAAAACTGTTCGAGACGCGACTGGCGCAGGCTGTGCTTGCCCTCGACCCGTCCCGACCTGTGCTGATCGAAGCCGAATCGAACCGCATCGGCGCGCTGCGCCTGCCACCTTCGCTGTGGCATGCGATGCGCGCAGCACCGTGGGTCCGGATCACGGCCCCGTCAGAGGCTCGCGTCAGCTATATTCTGAAGGCGTATTCGGGCTTTTGTGACGATCCTGCGCGGCTATCCGCAACCTTGGAAAAACTGCGTCCCTACCAGTCGAAAGACCGGCTTGCGCAGTGGCACAGGGCTGCAATGACAGGGTTTTTCCGGGAACTGGTTGGCGAATTGATCTTGCACCATTACGATCCTCGCTACGCGCGGATGCAGCGGGATCAGGCGGTCATCCAGCAGATTGATCTGCGGGATTTGTCGGAAAAGTCGCAGGAAATCGCCGCAAAGCGGTTAGAAACGGTGCTGCAAGAGCAGTTTCATGCAACTATCGACGATCAGACGGTCAATGCGCAATGATCTTCGGGCCATCCTGCGCAGTCACTTTTCCAACAATGGCAGCCCGGTAGCCCTGCTCTTGCAAACGCTCCAGAAGGGACTCTGCCTTTGCCTCTGGCACAGCGGCTAGTAGCCCACCCGCCGTTTGCGGATCATACAGGAACGCGGCGCGCGCTGTGTCGGGGGCGTCCAGTGTCCCCATGAGCGCGGCGCGATTGGCCGGGGCAAGGCTAGAGGCGATCCCTGCCATGGCCAGGGCTTCAGCGCCGTCCAGAAGCGGCAGAGCGGCAAGATCGATCTGCGCGGTCAGGCGGGCATGGTGCAGCATCTCGGCCAGATGCCCGGCCAGCCCGAACCCTGTCACATCGGTCATTGCATGGGCATGGTCCCGCAGGGTCAAAGCGGCCTGTGCCTGACTCTGGACCATCGCGGCCAAGGCCGCTGCCACGACCCCACCTGCTGCGACCCAACGCATCTCTGCGGCCATGATCACGCCTGTTCCCAGTGGCTTGGTCAGGATCAGCGCATCGCTTGCCTGCGCGCCTGATTTCGTGAGCGCGCGGCCCTCCAGAAGCCCTGTCACAGTAAAGCCAAGCTGCATCTCGGCGCCCATCGCGCTATGTCCGCCGACCAGCGCGGCCCCGGCCGGGCCAAGCACGGATTGGGCCCCGTCCATAACCTCGCGCATGTTGCGCGCTTGCAGTTCGGGCGACAGGCGCGGCAATGTGACCGAAGCCAAGGCCGCCTGCGGGCGCGCGCCCATCGCCCAGATATCCCCCAGAGCATGAGTGGCCGCAATGCGCGCCATCAGCCACGGATCGTCGACCAAGGCGCGCAGATGGTCAGTGGCGATCACTTGTTGCATGTCGCCCATGCGCAGGATCGCGGCATCATCGCCGATCCCGGTTTCAATATCACTGCGTTTCACATTGGGCAGTGCTGCGCGCAGCGCCTGCGCCCCCATTTTCGCACCGCACCCGCCGCACAGGGGCGTTTCGCCCAGCATCTCGGTCAGCCCGCTGGAACGCGCACGGGGCAGCGCCTGTGGCATCGGGCGTGCATCGCGAAACTGGCCCATGAATTTTGCATCGATCCGGTCTTTCAGCGCCCAGAGCCAGCGCCCTTCCAGCGGCAGCGCCCATTTATCCGCAAGCGCTGACTTGCCGCCCAGCGAGACGAGTTTCAGATAATCGCGCTGCGGGCGATAGGGGCGCATCCGGCCTGCCCCAAGGGCCGCGCGCAGGTTCTGGAACAGGATCGGGGCCTGACGGACTGCAAAGACCCCGGCCTTGGGGCGCGGGGCATGGGCCATATGCGCGCAATCCCCGACGGCAAAGACCTCGGGCGCGCTGATCGAGCGCAGAAAGGGATCAACCGTGATGAATCCGTCGGTCAGATCCAGCCCGGTCGCTTGCAGCCACTCCTGCGGGCGCGACCCGGCAGCCCCCAGAACAAAACTGGCTGCGATCTTCTGACC
>SKSL01000015.1 GCA_007123015.1 Natronohydrobacter sp.
GACGCTCCAGTCATCGGGCAGCATCACCTGCTGGAAAAAACGCTGCAGGCGGCGGTAGGTTGATGCAACTTTGGCGCGAGCCGGGCGCTCTGACGCGATATGGCTCAAATTCACCGTTCGGACGCTGATCATCCCAAGCACAAGCAGGCAGAGCGTTTCAAGGCAGGTCTTGCCGAGGCGCACATGTGGCGTTAGCGTCTTCTGCAGTTCGACGAGAGAAAAGCTTGTCATGGGCGAACGTCTTGCACGGAAACAGTCCGTGTTCAGAATCCATCTCGCCGGTCGTTTCCCCCCAAATCAACAAATCACGCAAGTGTCGTGTAGTGTGGGCGACTTGACTCAATCGGCGCTTAATGAACAGGTCTTGACGGGATGCATCATACGCTCGGCGGCCAGCTGCGTTGCGCGTCCGCCGCGATCCATGCCTGCACCCAATCCGGCAATTCCGGGCTGGCCTGTGGCTGCCCCATCACTTGCAGGACGCGGGCAGGCGGCACGATCCCTTGCGCCGAGGTGATCGCCGAGCGGATCAGGATATGATTGGCGCAGTCGCGGCCCAACCACATCGCCTGTTCGATATAGAAAAACCGGTCGTCCCAGCCGATGCAGCGCGACCGCATCTCGAATCGCGCAAAGGCCTTGATCCGCCTGCGATAGCGCGTCGAATTGCCAGCCACTGTGATGCCCCAACCCTGCGCGCGCAACATGCCAGTCAGACCGGTCCGCACGCCCATCGGGATCCGGCCCAGATCGTAGAGCGTGAGCGTCCGGCCATTGTTCAACTCGACCCATGGGTCCAGATCCCAGGGCCAGCAGCGGTGGTGCGAGACATGCGTGTCCAGCAAGCCAAGCCGCGGCGCATTGCGGAACTTGAAGATTTCCTTGAGGAAACGGAAGATCGGATACATGGCGCAGCTCCTGTGTCTGGTCCAGCCGTGGGGCGCGGGCCCGCCCGCGTCAAGGGCGTCCGTGGCGTCACAGCATCTGCAGACGTTCCAGAAGTGCGGGGCCAAACCGCATGACACGGGCCTCATCCATGCCTCGGACCCGCGCGAGCGCAGCCTGAGAGGCCGGGCGGGCTTCGGCAATCGCGCGCAGGGTCGCCGGGGCAAGGGTCAGCAGCTTCTCGGTCCCGTCCTCGCCCCGCTCCAGCCCGCGCGCGATCTCGAACAGCTCGTCATAAAGCCCACCGGCCGCGCGCCCGGCCAGTTTGCGGCGCTGCGGGTGCTGCGCGTCAGGCGCGGCGCCGGTGATGACTTCCAGAAACAGCGCGCCGTAGCGCTCCAGCTTGTTCGCCCCCACCCCCGAAATCCGCGCCATCGCATCCATATCACGCGGCCGCGTTTCGGCCATCTCGATCAAGGTGCGGTCGGTGAAGATGACATAGGCGGGCACGCGGGCCTCTTCGGCGAGCGCGCGGCGCTTGGCTTTCAGCGCCGACAGAAGCGGCGCATCTTCGTCCGAGACCAATGCCTTCACGGCTGGCCCATCCTTGGCGCGCGCGATGGTGTCTTCGCGCAGATGGATTTCGGCCTCGCCGCGCAGGATCGGCCGCGCGGCGTCGGTCATGCGCAAGCCCCCATGGCGTTCGGGGTCCGGGCGGATCAGGTCGCGGCCCATCATCTGCCGGAATACCGCCTGCCATTTCGCGCGGCTCAGGTCTCGGCCCACCGCGAAGGTCGGCAGCGCATCATGGCCGCGCTGTTTGACCTTGGGGGTCGCATTGCCGGTCAGAATGTCGATCAGATGGCCCGCGCCGAAACTCTCGCCTGTGCGCAGCGCGGCTGACAGCGCCATGCGCACGGGCGTTGTTGCATTGAACAGTTTGACCGGACTGGCACATAGGTCGCAATTGCCGCAAGGTTCTGACACTTCGCCGAAATACGAGAGCAGCACCTGACGGCGGCAGCGTGTGGCCTCGGCCAGCCCCAGAAGCGCATTCAGCCGCGCATGATCGGCCTGCTTGCGTTCCAGCGGTGCAGGGCTCTCGTCGATCTGGGCGCGGCGCAGGCGAATGTCATCCGGACCGAAGAGTGTCAGCGTATCAGCCGGGGCCCCGTCGCGGCCCGCGCGGCCGATTTCCTGGTAATACCCTTCGATGGATTTCGGCAGATCGGCATGGGCGACCCAGCGGATATCGGGCTTGTCCACGCCCATCCCGAAGGCAATCGTCGCGACCACGATCAGATCATCTTCGCGCTGGAACAATTCCTCGACCATGCGCCGGGCATGGGCTTCCATCCCGCCGTGATAGGCGCGGGCATTGTGACCAGCCTCGCGCAGGGCCTGCGCCAAGGCTTCCGTCCGGGCGCGAGTGGCGCAATAAATGATCCCGGCCCGCCCCTTGCGGGCGCTTGCATAGGCCATAAGCTGTTTGCGCGGGCTGTCCTTGACGGCGAAATTCAGCCGGATATTGGGCCGGTCGAAGCCATGCAGAAAGATTTGCGGCACGCGTTCGCCGAACAGCCGCTTCATGATCTCGGTACGGGTTTCTGCATCGGCGGTCGCGGTGAAAGCCGCCAGCGGGACATCGAGCGCGCGGCGCAGATCGCCCAGGCGCAAGTAGTCGGGGCGGAAATCATGACCCCATTGGCTGACACAATGCGCTTCATCCACCGCGATCAGACGGCAATTCGCGCGCCGCAACAGATCGACCGTGCTGGACGCTGCCAGCCGTTCCGGCGCGATGTAGAGCAGTTTCATGTCGCCGCGCGAGAGCGCCAGATGGACCGCATCGGTCTCGGCTTCCGTATTGCCCGAGGTCAGCGCCCCGGCACTCACCCCAAGTTCCTGCAAGCCGCGCACCTGATCGCGCATCAAGGCGATCAGCGGCGAGATCACGACGGTCAACCCTTCTCGGCAAAGCGCTGGCAACTGGTAGCAGAGCGACTTGCCGCCGCCTGTGGGCATGATGGCCAAAGTGTCGCGCCCGGCCAGTACGGCCTCGACGATCTCGGCTTGACCGGGGCGAAAGGCAGAAAAGCCAAAGACGCGCGACAGGACTGCGCTGGTATCGGGCATCGCGTCAGACAAAGACACCGATATTGTTGATCAGCACAATACGGATGGCATAGATCGCCAGCAGCGCGACCAGCGGGGCCAGATCGATCCCACCCAGATCCGGTAGGAATTGCCGGATGCGCATGTAAAACGGTTCGACCAGCCGGTTCAGACCATCCCAGATCGAGGCAACCATCGCGGAACGCAGGCTGAGCACCTGAAAATTGATCAACCAGCTCAGGATGATATGCGCGATGATAATAAACTGCGCCACGCTCAGGATGAGCAGAATGATCTGGATCAGGGACAGCATGACATGCTCCTCGGCTCGTGGTCTGGGGGCAACCTAAGCGGCGCGGGGGCAAAGGGCAAGCAGGCTTCCGCCGTTTCTCGGATGTGAACGCGCAGCCTATGGACAATCGCGAAAAGCCGAGTAGCTTGCGCTCGATTTCACTTAAGACGCGTTGCCCTATGCTTGTTCTGTTGTCGCCCGCGAAGAAACTGGACTGGTCGCCCAAAGGCGCGCCGATACCCATGACTGCCCCCGATTTTCAGCAAGATGCTGTCGTGCTTGCGGAACATGCCCGCACGGTCGGGGCCGACGGGTTGAAACGTCTGATGAAAATCAGCGACAAGCTGGCGCAACTGAACCTTGAACGGTTCGAGAATTTCGCCGCGGCACCTGCGCCCGAAGCCACCCGCCCTGCGATCTTCGCGTTCAATGGCGATACATATACGGGGCTGCATGCCAGCTCGCTGGACCCGGATGCTCTGGCCTGGGCCGCGGGGCATTTGCGGATCCTGTCGGGGCTTTATGGTCTGTTGCGGCCGTTTGACGCGATGCAACCCTACCGTCTGGAAATGGGCAGCCGGTTGAAAACCGAGCGCGGCGCGGCGCTTTATGACTATTGGGGCAGCCGGATTTCGACGGCGCTGAACGCGGCGGCGCAGGCGGCCGGGACCGATATCATCGTGAATTGCGCGTCGCAGGAATATTTCGGTGCCGTGGATCGGGCGTATCTGCAACCGCGCGTCATCTCGCCTGTGTTCAAGGACCAGCGCGACGGCGAAGACCCCAAGATCGTCAGTTTCTTCGCCAAGAAAGCCCGGGGCGCAATGGCGCGGTTCATTCTGGAAGGGCGATTGACAGACCCGGACGCGCTGAAGGATTTCGACACGGCAGGCTATAGGTACATGCCCGCGCTTTCGACACCAGAAGCGCCGGTTTTCCTGCGCCAGATTTAGCATTTGTCAGATCCCGCCCAATGAGGCGACCTTGGGGCGGGTTCCACTGTAAAACAGGTCTTCCGGGGCGTGATCGCGCAGGGCCGCGAGCAATTCGGCTTTCTTCAGCGGTTTGGTCAGCATCGCATTCATACCTGCGGCCATGATGCGATCAATCTCTTCCTGCATCGCATGCGCCGTCAGGGCGATGATTGGTACATCGCGCCCGAAACTGGACGCGCGGATCAACTGCGTGGCCTCGCGCCCATCCATTTCCGGCATGGAAACATCCATGAAAATCACATCAGGGCGCAAGGTTTCATGCATTTTGACAGCCTGTCGCCCGTTTTCGGCCACATGCAACTCCAGCGGCAAGGATTTGACCATCTTGGTGAACACCAGCTGGTTGGTCTTGTTGTCTTCCGCGTAGAGAACGCGCAGAGGGCGCGTCGTGCTTGCGACAGTCTGGGGCAGTGCCTGGTGCGACTTTGGCCGCGGTGCCGTCTTTTCGCGCCCAGCAATGGCCGCAATCAGATCGCGCCACAATAGCGGTTTGGGCAAGGCCGCCCGCAACTTATCGCGGCTATGCACCAGACGGGATTCAGCGAGATTGGAACATATCATGACAATCGGCAGGTCGGGATCATGTTCCAGCAGACCCGCGAGCAGGTCTTGCGCATCCTCGCGGCCCAGATCCTGATCAAGAATCGCCAGATCCGGTTGCGTCTTGACGGTATTGCGCAGCGCGATCCCGCTTTGCGTGGCGGTCAGCACCTTGGCGCCCGAGGCCTGCAGGCGGCGCGAAATGATGTCGCGGCTGATCAAGTGGTCGCTGATCAGAAGGACTTTGTGCACGGTCGGTGGCAGGGGCGCGGGCCCCGCTGTGACGGCCCCCTCCGCCACTGGCAATTCGACAGAGATCCCGAAGCAGGACCCGATGCCAAGATCCGATTCGACCCAGATTTTCCCGCCCATGGCCGTCACGATCTGGCGCGTGATCGCCAGCCCCAGACCCGTGCCCTCGAAACGCCGATTGGCGCTTTCCTCGACCTGGCTGAATTCGAGGAAAACCTGATCCTGATGCTCTTTCGAGATGCCGATGCCAGTATCTTCGACAGTTATATTGACCAATTGCCCCTGCGCAGAATTGCCAACCCCGAGCGCCCGGACAAGGACATAGCCGCTATCGGTAAACTTGATGGCATTGCCCACAAGATTGGTCAGCACCTGGCGGATGCGCCCGGCATCGGCCATCAGCAGGGTCGGCAGGAAAATGTCGAAATCGACAATCAGCTCGAGCGATTTCTTGCGCGCGGTCGGTGTGAGCAAGGTCAAAACGTCATGAATGGTCTTTTCCAGATCGATCACCTCGGGGTGCAGTTCCATCTTGCCTGCATCCATTTTCGAGAAATCGAGAATGTCATTGATGATCGTGACCAGCGCCTGTCCGGAACTGCTGATGGTCTCGGTATAGCTGCGCTGTTCGTCATCAAGATCGGTTTCAGCCAGCAAGTCGGTCATCCCGATCACACCATTCATGGGGGTGCGGATTTCATGGCTCATATTCGCCAGAAACGCCGATTTTGCGTCCACAGCGGCTTCTGCACGCTGCTGGGCCTCGATCAGTTCGGACTGATAGCGCAGGGTTTCGGTGATATTGGTGCTGAGCGAGACCAGGTCGCCATTGCTGACCCGCCGCTCGACCAGACGCACGGAAACGCCATTGCGGAAATGCAGCTGCATCGGCGAGATCGACGGCGCTGACCAGCGCGCCAGCATCATCGCCACCCAGTCATCTGCGCTATGCGCTTCCAGATCGACCAGCCCTTCATGAGCGCAGATTTCGGCAATGCGGCGATAGAGGATCCCGGGCTGTACTTCCGGAAAGTCGCGAAACACAGCGAGGTAGGACTGATTGGCCAGGATCAGAACCTGCGATTTGTCGAATACTGCGAACCCGTCCTGCAAGGTTTCGACAGCGGCGCGCAGGCGCTCATTGGCCAGGCACAGATCCTGCGAGACCTGTGAATTGGTCCCTTCCAGGCTATCGGCCAGCAAGCGCACGCGGTTGAGTTCATCGCGCTGGCTGATGACCTGATCCGACAACGCGAAAGCATGCTCTTTCAGCCGCGCATTCGTGGCGCGCAATTCGTGCTGGACTTGCTCATAAAGCCGCTCTGCGCGCAAGCGGGCGCGGCGTTCACGGGCCAGCGCGTCACGGTATAAGGGAGAGAAGTTCATGCAATCGGCTCGAACCCCATGGATCAGGGTATTTCGCCCGAGTATCACCCTTGCGGCTGAAGAAAACCTTAATGTTATCTGGTAAGTAGAAACAGCTTCTGGGGACCGGTCCGACCAAGCAACAGAACCAGACGGGGCAACAGAACCAGACGCGACGGCGCGACGCCCAGGACCTTGGCCAGTATTTGGCGCAAAGCCTCATTCGCGCGCCCCCATTCCGGGCCGACTGTAACAGCAACACGCAGCTGACCCGCATCGTCGCGCGTGACCCCGGCCCGTCATGCCCGCGGCTTTTCCCGCACTGAAACAATCGCGGGGGAAATGCTGGATCATGCAAATCCAAGATGCGCAGCGATAGCTCTTTTCGATGTGGGCCGGAAGGGCTAGCTTCTGTCGCAGTTCAGACAAGACAGGCCCTGACATGATCCCAGCTTCGCCCGTGATGGATTTCCTGCTCACCCGCCGCTCGCGCCCAGCCAAGATGCTGACAGCCCCGGCCCCTGACCGCGATGCGCTAATGCGCCTGCTGACTGTCGCTGCGCGCGTGCCCGATCATGGCAAGCTGGAACCCTGGCGCTTCATCGTGCTGACCCCAGCTGCGATTGCGCGCTTGACCGAAACCATCGCCGCCCGCGCCACTGAGCGGGACTTGCCGCCAGAGGCCCGCGCGAAAGCGGTCAGCCCTTTTGCCTCGAGCCCAGTGGTGGTGGCCGTCGTGGCCAGCCCGAAACCTTCGGCCAAGATCCCCGAGATCGAGCAGACGCTGTCTGTGGGCGGGGTGTGCCTGTCGCTGGTCAATGCGGCCCTCGCCTCGGGCTGGGGGGCGTGCTGGCTGACAGGCTGGCCCGCGATGGACCGTCCTGTGCTGGACAGTCTTGGACTGGCACCACACGAATGGATCGCAGGTTTCATCCATATCGGCACTTGCAGCATCACACCACCCGAGCGCCCGCGTCCGGATATCGCGCAGTTGACCGAGTGGCGCGCGTGATCCGCGCCAGTTTCGCACATGCTTTCGCGGATTTGCGCGATCCGGCCTTTCGGCGCATGGCTTTCATCGGGGCCGGGTTCTCGCTGGCGCTGCTTTTCGTGCTCTATGCGCTGCTGATCCAGATCTTCACCAGTTTCGATGATGAAGTCTTCACATTTTCCGATGGTACCCGCATGGATCGGCTGGGCAGCTTCTTTTCGGTGGTCTCGCTTGCCACGATGCTGCTGCTCTCGGTATTCCTGATGGCGCCCGCTGCGTCGCTTTTCACCGGGCTGCATCTGAACGCAGTCGCAGACACGATCGAGGCGCAGCACTATCCCCAACTTGCGCAACCTGCTGTGCCTGACATGCAGAAGCTGTGGCTCGATTCCATACGCTATTTCGTTCTGGTCTTTGTCCTGAACCTGTTCTCTTTCATGGGCTTTGCCATTCTGGGCCTGCTTTGGGGCATCATTCTGTTCTGGGCCCTGAATGGCTGGCTCTTGTCGCGCGAATACAGCACCATGATTTGTGAACGCCGCGCAGATCAGGCAATGATCAAGGCGTTTTTGCGTCAGCACCGTCGCAGTCTGGTCTTGACGGGAACAGCCTTTGCGATCTTGCTCTCGGTACCCATTTTAAACCTGATCATGCCGGTAATTGGTGTTGCAGCCTTCACGCATCTGATACACCGGCTGCCAATGCACCAGCCAGAGGGGGCCGTCTGATGTTCTTCGCCTATCGCCACGCTTTCGTCCAGTTGCGCGACCCGCGATATCGCAGGCTCTTGTGGGTCGGCATGGCGC
>SKSL01000278.1 GCA_007123015.1 Natronohydrobacter sp.
CAGCATGGCCATACCTATATGGGCCATCCCATGGCGGCGGCGGCCGGGCTTGCTGTGCAGCAGGTGATCGCGCGCGACGCTTTGCTGGCCAATGTGCAGGCCATGGGGGATGTGTTGCGCGTGCAGTTGCAAGATCAGTTCGGGCAGAATCCGCATGTCGGGGATATACGTGGTCGCGGGCTGTTTCAGGCGATTGAACTTGTCGCGAATCGCGAGACAAAAGAGCCGTTTGACAGCGCGCTTAAGCTACATGCGAAAATAAAGACCGAAGCGATGGCGCGCGGGCTCATGGTGTATCCGATGGGCGGAACCCTTGATGGGGTGTCGGGCGATCATGTGCTGCTGGCGCCGCCCTTCATCGTGACGGAGGATGACCTGAGCGAGATCACCGCGCGCCTAGCAGAGGCTGTCACAGCAGCACTGCCCTTGACCTGACGCCAAGTAAGGTGCGTGCTGAGCACGCACCTTACGCCAGCATCCGAGCATACACGTCCTTCAGCGCGGCGAGATCATCATGATCATCTGCCGCCCTTCCATCTTGGGCATATTCTCGACCTTGCCGATCTCATTGATATCGGCCGCCACGCGCTGCAAAAGCTGCGCGCCGATATCCTGATGCGCCATCTCGCGCCCACGAAAACGCAGTGTCACTTTCACTTTGTCACCGGCTTCCAGAAACCGGAACACATTGCGCATCTTCACATCGTAATCATGCGTGTCCGTGTTGGGGCGGAACTTCACTTCCTTGATTTCGATGGTCTTCTGGTTCTTGCGCGCTTCGGCTTCGCGCTTCTGCATCTCATATTTGTATTTCCCGAAATCCATGATCTTGCAGACGGGCGGCGATGCATTGGGCGATATTTCGACAAGATCAAGACCAGCCTGTTCGGCCAGAACCAAGGCCTGAGAGGGCTTCACAACCCCCAGATTTTCACCTTCGGCCCCGATCAGGCGGATTTCTGGCGCCCGGATGCGATCATTGACTCGCGGTCCAGTGTCGCGTTGTGGCGGGGCATTATGCGGTCTGCGGGCTATGGGAGGACTCCTGCATGCTGTTTCTGTCGATGCGCCAGACTAATGCCGCGAGATGCGCGTTTCAAGCGCGAAGATCGCGTCCGATCCGCGATAACATGCTTGTTTTGGAAGATTTGGCAGAGTTGACTTGCAAACCGGACCTGATCTGACATAGGGCGCAGACAGCTGCATATTTTCCAAAGGGAAAACATCATGAACAAAACCCTTCTTGCTATCATTGCTGCGGCTGCCGTGGCAGCGGGTATCTGGTTTGGGGTTCTGTCCCGCGAGACACCGGATGTGGTCGAGCCCATGACAGAGGTGCCCGTCGAACCCGAGCTCGATGACTCGCCGGTCGAAGCGCCTGAACCCGTAGAGCCCGAGGTTATCGAGCCCGAGCCGGTCGAGCCCGAGCCAGAACCAGAGCCCGCACCGGCAGAGCCCGAGGCGATTGAACCCGAGGAAGAAAGCGTCGTCGAAGATGACGCAGTTGAAGAAGCACCTGCCGAAGATGCTGCGCTGGATGCGGTCACGACCGAAGAGCTTCTGGAAGAAGTGGCCGATGACGCAGCCGAGACTGTTGAAGACGCCCTTGAAGGCGCAGTTGACAGCACAACAGACGCTGTCGAAGATCTGGTCGATGAGATTTTTGGCGACGACAGTGCAGAGGCTGGCAGTGAAGCTGCCGTCGAAGAAGCTGTCGAGGCTGCAGAAGAAGAACTGTCGCCTGAAGCTGCCGAGCAGGCCGCAGACGCTGTGGAAGAACAGCTTGAGCTTGAAACACTCGGGTTGGACCTGTCGATTGACGCTGTGCGCGCCCAGATCGAAGCTGCCGGGCTGAACGCTGTCGACCGCACGATGATCGAAGGTGTGCTGCGGGCGGCCGGGGATAACCCAGAGCTGTTGCAGCAAGTGGTCGATCAGCTTCGTCAGATGACCGGAAACTGATCAGTTGCCTGCCTGACATGAAAAAGCCCGGATACATTCTGTATCCGGGCTTTTTCTTGGGTTTCCAAAGAGTTCAGCCCCGCCGCCGCCTGCGCCCCCCGCTGGCCCCCTCGCCGGAATTGAAGCTCACTGCAGGCAAGGTCACGACCTGTCCCAGTTCAGGAAATGGATCGACCGCATGCGGCATCGCGTTCGCCGCGACAAAATGCTCCTGAAAGCGCGGCTCGATGGCCGTCTCGACCTTGTGGATACGCCCCACAGTGGCCTCGATCCCCGCGCGCGCCGCGACATTGCACAGCGCAATCCGCGCGCCGGTCCCGGCTGCATTGCCCGCGCTGGTCACATGGTCAAGATGCGCGTCAGGGATCATTCCCAGCACCATCGCGTGTTTCGGGCTGATATGCGCGCCAAAGGCCCCGGCCAGCACCACGCGGTCCACGCGGTCCGTGCCAATCTCATCCATCAAGAGCCGCGCGCCAGCATAGAGCGCCGATTTCGCAAGCTGGATCGCGCGGATATCGCCTTGCGTGACCGTAATGCGCGACCCGCCAGTCGCGGTCGCGTCATGGATCAGATAGGCATGGGTGCGGCCTTCGGGCTGACAGCGCCATGTTCCCGTCTGCTCCGCCGATCCGATCAGGCCCGAGCCATCGACCAGCCCGGCCATGCGCATTTCAGCCACCGCTTCGATGATGCCCGAGCCACAGATGCCGGTGATTCCCGTGGCTTCGGTCGCATCTTCGAAGCCGTCTTCATCCGACCACAGATCGCAGCCGATCACGCGAAAGCGCGGTTCCTTCGTCACTGGGTCGATCTGGATGCGTTCGATCGCGCCGGGGGCTGCGCGCTGACCAGATGAGATCTGCGCACCCTCGAAGGCCGGACCTGTTGGCGAAGAACAGGCGAGCACGCGGCGTTTGTCCCCGAGCAGGATTTCCGCATTGGTGCCCACATCGACGACTAGGACCAGATCCTCGGATGTCTCGGGGCTTTCCGACAGCGCGACAGCGGCCGCATCCGCGCCGACATGGCCGGCGATGCAAGGCAGCAGATAGGCGCGGGCGGCAGGGTTCATGGTGCTCAGACCCACCTCGCGCGCATCGAGGTTGAGCGCGCCAGACGTGGCCAGCGCGAACGGGGCCTGACCCAGTTCCACCGGGTCGATGCCGAGAAACAGGTGATGCATGACCGGGTTGCAGACGATTACGGCCTCCATGATCTCGCGCCCACTGATCTGTGCTTCGCGGGCGATGTCTGCGATCAGGGCGTCCATGCCTTCTCGCACAGCCCGCGTCATCTCGATATCGCCGCCGGGGTTCATCATGACGTAGCTCACGCGGCTCATCAGATCCTCGCCGAAGCGGATCTGCGGGTTCATGACGCCGGAGGACAGCACGACCGCGCCCGTTCGCAGATCGCACAGATGCGCGGCGATGGTGGTGGACCCCAGATCGATGGCCAGACCGTAAAGCCCGCCCTCGTAAAGACCCGGCCAGATGTCGAGCATGCGATGCGGCCCGGCGCGATGGTCCTTGTGCAATGCGACGGTCACTTTCCAACCGCCTTCACGCAGCACAGGCTGCAGCTTGCGCAGCACCTCCAGCCCGGCCGTGATCTCAGGGACGTCCCATTGGCGCTGTAGCGCCTTGGCCAGACGCTCGAAATCGCCTGACGGCTCGTGCATGTCGGGTTCTTCCACCTCCACGAAGTACAGCCTTGTTGCCGGGTCCATGGTGATCGCGCGCGCGGTGGCGGCCTTTCGCACGACCTGGCGATGGACCTGGCTTTCGGGCGGCACGTCGATGACCACATCGCCCATGACCTTGGCCTGACAGCCCAGACGCCGCCCATCGATCAGGCCGCGTTTGTCCTTGTAGCGCTGTTCGACAGCGTTCCATTCCGACAGCGCGTCCTGGGTGACCGTGACACCATGTTTCGAGAACTCGCCATAGCCCGGTGTGATCTGGCATTTCGAACAAATCCCGCGCCCGCCGCAAACCGAATCCAGATCCACGCCCAATTGACGCGCCGCTGTCAAGACTGGTGTGCCGAACGCAAACCGTCCCCGCTTGCCCGAGGGTGTGAAAATCACCAGCGCATCTGTCATCGGCCCTGCCTCCATCTTGCTGTGGTGAGATAACTGCACCAGTTGCAGAGGAAAGGCCAGATCGCGGCATGTCGGGCAGAAAAACCGTCAGCGCGTGACCAGCACCGAGATCGGCGAATGGCGCACCACACGCGCGGCCGTCGAGCCGATGAAATAATCGCTCATGTCGGGTTTGTGGCTGGCCATCATGATCAGGTCAGCATGACATTCCTCGGCGCAGGCCAGAATGTTCTCTGACGGTTTGCCAGCGCGCAGGTCCATGTCCACTGTCTTGGCTTTGGCGGTCGCAGCCAGTGATTTCAGTTGCTCACTGACGGCCTTGCGCTGTTCCAGCAACTGTTCACGCGATACCACTGTCCGGAAATAGGGGGGGATTTCGTCCAGCACATGGACCAGCGTGATGGTCCCATCCGGGTCAATCAGCTTGTTGGCTTTCTGGATCAGGCTGCGGCTGGTCGCGCCCTTGTTGAACAGCGCCACGGCGATGACGATGGATTTATACATGATGACCTCCCTGAAAGGCGGCGCAACTTATGTGAAAGTTGCCTCCCAAACCGCTTTGAGAGGCAGGATGGCACAACCGCGCCTGCAAGGCAATCAAGACCTGCAGAGATGTTCAGCGTGTGACCAGCACCGACACGGGGGCGTGGCGGACAATCCGCGCGGCCGTCGAGCCGATGAAATAATCGCTCAGGCCCGGCTTGTGGCTGGCGATCATGATCAGATCGGCAGCGGCTTCTTTCGCGGCCCCCAGAATACAGGCCGAGGGCTGGCCTTCGCGCACGACCGAAGTGACATCCATCCCCGATCCTTCGGCGGCGGCAATACTGTCAAGCTGGTCCTGCACATCACGCCGGCGGGCATGCATATGCTCTTTCGGGATCGAGGCCGCAACATAACCCGGCACTTCGTCGATCACATGGACCAGCGTGACCTTGCCGCCCGCATCCAGAAGCGTGCGGGCCTTGGACAGTGCCGCGCGTGTGGTCGCCCCTTCATTGAAGAGCGCTGCGGCAATGACGATGGATTTATACATGGTGTTTTCCTCTCTAGGGGTCGTTTCAGCGTTCGACAAGGACCGAACATGTCGCATGGCGTATCACGCGCGCAGCTGTCGATCCGATGAAATAATCCTGTAAACCGGGCTTATGGCTGGCGATCATGATCAGATCCGCATTGCTGTCGCTGGCAGCTTGAAGGATCTGTCCGGAAGCGGCCCCGCGCCGGATTTCATGCGAGATCCTGACCCCAAGGTCCGGATCGATCATCGCGCGCAATTCGACGGCCGCCTCGGCGCGGCGTTTCTCGGCCAGATCCGCAGGCAGCGACGCGGCGATAAAACCCGGCACTTCTTCCAGCACATGGATCAGCCGGATATCGCCACCTGCATCGAGCAGGTGTATCGCGCGCTGCAAGAGCTGCTTGCCTTGGTCGATATGGTCCAGATCCACTGCCACGATGATGCGGGGATACATGGCCCCTCCCTCTTCCCTGTTGCGCGCAGTCACCCTGCGGGATCAGAGTGACGTCTGCGTTGATCCTTGTCAAATGCAGCGTCAAATCGCCACTGTTTCAATGTGACATCAGATGTGAATCTTGCACCCCTTGCTTGCGCCCCTGTATCTGCGCGATCTAATGATGAAAGACTTTGATAAAATGATAGAGGCAGGCATGACGGTTTCCGTGGTTATTCTCGCAGCAGGGCAAGGCAGTCGCATGCAGTCCGACCTGCCCAAAGTGCTGCATCCGCTGGGGGCAGTGCCGTTGGTCGTGCATGCGCTGCGGGTCGCGCGCGAGATTGATCCCGTGCAGACTGTCGTCGTGGTGGGCCATGGGGGCGAGGCTGTGGCGAAGGTCGTGCGCGCGGAAGACGAGTTTGCCACAGTCGTCGCCCAGCCCGAGCAGCTTGGCACGGCCCATGCGGTCGATCAGGTGCGCGCAACACTCGACGGGATTGATGGGGATGTGATCGTGCTTTACGGCGACACGCCCTTCATCCGGGCCGAGACGCTGGCCGCGCTGCGGGCTGCGCGGCTGTGGCATGATGTGGTGGTTCTGGGGTTTGAAGCGGCGGATCCGGGGCGCTACGGACGGCTGATCGCTGAAGATGACAGGCTGGAGCGGATCGTCGAATTCAAGGACGCGACCGAGGGTGAGCGCGCAATAACGCTGTGCAATTCCGGCGTGATCTGCGCAGATCGGGCGCAGCTATTCGATCTGATCGCGCAGGTGGGCAATGACAATGCGGCCGGGGAATTTTACCTGACGGATATTGTCGCACTGGCGCGCGCGCAGGGTCTGAGCGCTGGTGTCGTGCGCTGTGACGAGGCCGAGACGCTGGGCATCAACACCCGTGCGGAACTCGCGCAGGCCGAGGCGCGGTTTCAGACCCGCAAGCGGGCCGAAGCGCTGGAAAATGGCGTGACGCTCTGTGCGCCCGAAACTGTCTATTTCGCGCAGGACACCTATCTGGGGCGCGATACAGTGGTCGATCAATTCGTGGTTTTCGGCCCCGGTGTGACTGTCGAGAGCGAGGCGCATATCCGCGCCTTCAGCCATCTGGAAGGCTGTCATGTCAGTCGCGGCGCCGTCGTGGGCCCCTATGCGCGGCTTCGTCCGGGGGCGGAACTGGCGGAAGATGTGCGGGTCGGCAATTTCGTCGAGATCAAGAATGCGCAGATCGACGAGGGCGCGAAGGTCAATCATCTGTCCTATGTCGGCGATGCCAGTGTCGGGGCGCGGGCCAATCTGGGGGCGGGGACTGTGACCTGCAATTATGACGGGGTGTTCAAGCATCATACCGAGATCGGCGAGGGGGCCTTTATCGGGTCCTCGACCATGCTGGTGGCACCTGTGAAAGTGGGCGCGCATGCGTTGACAGGATCGGGGTCGGTCATCACGCAGGATGTGCCGGACGGTGCGCTGGCGCTGGGGCGTGGCAAGCAGGAAACCAAGCCGGGCCTGGGCAAGCGGTTGATGGACCGGCTGCGCGCGGCCAAGGCGGCGAAAGGTAAAGGGTAAGGTCATGTGTGGGATTGTGGGTATTCTCGGTCGTAACGAAGTCTCGCCGCAGATCCTGAACGCGCTCAAGCGGCTGGAATATCGGGGCTATGACAGTGCGGGGATCGCAACAGTCAATCAGGGCCGGTTGGACCGTCGTCGCGCCGTGGGCAAGCTGATCAACCTGTCGGATCTGCTGGTGCATGAGCCGTTGCCGGGCCGGTCCGGCATTGGCCACACGCGCTGGGCCACGCATGGCGGCCCGACAGTTGCCAATGCCCATCCGCATCAGGCGGGGCCTGTGGCCGTGGTGCATAACGGGATCATCGAGAATTTCCGCGCCCTGCGCGAAGAGTTGCGGGCAGAAGGCGCGCAATTCGCATCCGAGACGGACACGGAAACCATCGTGCAACTGACCAGCCGCTATCTGGATCAGGGCATGACGCCAGTGCAAGCGGCCCGCGCGACCCTCAAGCGGCTGGAAGGGGCTTTCGCGCTGGCCTTCCTGTTTGATGGCGAACAGGACCTGATCATCGCCGCGCGACGTGGCTCGCCCCTGTGCATCGGGCATGGCGCGGGCGAGATGTATCTCGGCTCGGACGCGATTGCGCTGGCGGAGTTGACCGACCGGATCACCTATCTGGAAGAAGGCGATTGGGCGATCCTGACCCGTGACAGTCTGCAGGTCTTCGATGCCGACGATCAGCAGACATCCCGTCCCGTGACACGGATCAATATCGAAGCCGCGCGGGTCGATAAAGCGGGCCACAAGCATTTCATGGCCAAGGAAATGGCGGAACAACCGGCCATTCTGAAAGCAGCGATGGGGTATTATTCGGGCCTGGACCATGATGGATTTGATCTGCCCGAAGTGCTTGATTTCGCATCGGTTGATCGGCTGATCATGGTCGCCTGCGGGACGGGCTTCTATGCCTGTCAGGTCGCGAAATACTGGTTCGAGAAATACGCGGGCCTGCCTGTGGAACTGGATATCGCGTCCGAGTTCCGCTATCGCGACCCGGTTCTGGGGCCACAGAACATGGCGATCTTCGTCAGCCAATCGGGCGAAACTGCCGACACGCTTGCTGCCCTGCGCCATGCGGCCCCCCATGTCGGGCAGGTGGTGTC